>JBQCEW010000219.1:0-2572 GCA_051959815.1 Solirubrobacterales bacterium | reverse complement strand
CCGTGCAGCGCGGCCGCGACCGCCTCGCCGGTCGCGAGGACGAACCGCAGCCGGAGTTGGATCAGCAGCCTTAGCGTTGAAGGGGCCGGGTGGCCCTCTCAAACGCGCTTCGCGCTGGGAGTGTTTTGAGAGGGCCACCCGGCCCCCGTTTCGCTAATCCAGCTTCAGGTCTTTGAGAGCTGACCACCTTGGATCGATTGCGGTCTCGTGCTCATGGGGATTGTCGTTGAGGGACTCGCCGCAGACGGGGCAGAGGCCGGCGCAGTCGGGACGGCAGAGGAAGCGGCTCGGCAGGGCGAGCATGGTTGCGTCGTGGGCCCAGCGGCCGAGGTCGAGCTCGTCTTCCTCGACGTAGGGGCTGGTCAGTTCGGAGTCTTCAGTCCCTTCCTGGGAGACCTCGCGCGCCTCGACCTCGAGGTCGAGTTCTCCCGGCTCGAGGCAGCGCATGCACGGGCCCTCGAGGTGGACGGGGAAGGTGAGGTGGAAGGCGAAGCCGTTGCTGTGACGGGAGGCGTCGAGCCGCATCGTCGGCGCGACCGGTTCGGCGCGGTAGGTCTCGCCGCCGAGCTCGAAGGGCTCCAGCGGCACCGGCACCTCCAGCCGCGTTCCCTCGCCGTGGGAGAGCGAGAGGCGGGAGAGGTCGATGATCGTGGTCGGCGCCTTGGCCATGTTCCGCACCTCCGCTGCGTCGGGGACTGTCGCTTACGATGGGCGACCTCCACCGAGAGTACGAAATGGGTCAATACCACTGGAAACCGGACACCTACCTGGAGCGGATCCGCTCCGAGGTCCCGCGTTACGACGAACTGCAGGAGCAGGCGATCGCGGCCGTCCCCTTTGCGCCCGAGCGGGTGCTGGAGCTGGGAATGGGGACGGGGGAGACGACCCGGCGCCTGATCGAGGCCTACCCGGACGCCTGGGTAATCGGCCTCGACGCCAGCGCCGACATGGTCTTCCGCGCCCGCGAGAACTACGACGACGTGCAGCTTGCGCGGATGGAGGACCCGCTGCCGGAGGGTCCGTGGGACCTGGTGATCGGTGTCCTCTCGATCCACCACCTGCGCAGCGAGCAGAAGAAGAACCTCTTTCGCCAGGTCCGGGGGCAGGCCCGCTCCTTCGTCATCGGCGACATCGTCAAGGCCGGCGTGCAGGTCGCGCCGGTCGACGAGGACTACGACTTCCCCGAGACCGCGGAGGACCTCGCCGAGTGGTGCGGAGGCGAGATCACCTGGCAAGCGGATGACCTGGCGGTGGTGCGGGCGGTCTACTGAGCCTCCCGCCCTGTACCATCCCGCGACCGATGGCTGTCCCTAAGAAGAGAACTTCCAGCGCCCGCCGCGACAAGCGGCGTGCGCAGCACAAGGCCGCGAAGCCGACGCTGAACCGCTGCCCCCGCTGTCACGAGCCGCGGCTGCCGCATCGCGTCTGCCCGACCTGCGGCACCTACGCCGGCCGTGAGGTCGTCGCGCAGCGGATCGCGGATCCGACCGCGCCTCACACGCACGAGTAGATCGTGGCGCCTGGGCGCGCGGTGACCGTTGCCCTTGATGGCTACGGGGCGGAGCAGGGGTTTGACGTGCTCGCCGAGGGCGCGCGGCTGGCCGCTGCCGACGGGATCGGCGTGCGGGTGTTCGGGCCACAGCGGGCGCTCGGGCTCGATGGCGTCGAGGGGGTCGAGGTCGTCGACACCTCCGAGCTGATCGGCAATGACGAGGACCCTGTGCCCGCCGTTCGGGCGAAGAAGGAGGCCTCAGTCGTGCGCGCCGCTCGCGACGTCGCCGCGGGCGACTCGGCGGCGATGGTCAGTTGCGGCTCGACCGGGGCGACCATGGCCGCAGCCACCTTCGGCCTACGCCGCCTCAAGGGTGTGCAGCGGCCGGCGCTCGCGGTCCAGATCCCGGTCCCTGGCAAACCGGTTCTCTTCCTTGACGTCGGCGCCAACGTCGAGGTCCGCGCCCAGCACCTGGTCCAGTTCGCCTTCCTCGGCGCCGCCTTCAGCGCCGCCGTGCTCGACGTCCGCAACCCATCCGTCGGCCTGTTGACGGTGGGCGAGGAGGCGGGCAAGGGACGCGAGGAGGTGGTCGAGGCGCACCGCCTGCTCAGCCAGGCGCCGGGCATCGAGTTCGCCGGCAACATCGAGGGGCGCGACTTGCCGGCGGCCAAGGTCGATGTCGTCGTCACCGACGGCTTCACCGGCAACGTCTCCCTGAAGCTGCTCGAGGGGACGGCGAAGACCGTCGCCGCCGCCGTCGGCGACGCCGCCCGCTCCAACCCGCTCGCCGCCGTCGGCGGCCTGCTGCTGAAGCCGGCGCTGAACGGCCTGCGCCGCGAGCTCCACCCCGACACCACCGGCGGCGCGATCGTGCTGGGGGAGCGCGGGATCGCCGTCGTCGGCCACGGCAGCTCCGGCGCCGAGGGAATCGCCAATGCCGTCCGCCTCGCCGCCCGCTGCACCGAGGTCGACGCGGTCGGCCGCACCGCGGCGCTGCTCGCCGAGGGCGGCGCCGGCCGCGGCGCCCTGGCCGCCGGAGACCCTGCGTGATAGACAGGGTGGCTGGATGACGCGCGACGA
>JBQCEW010000218.1:0-2890 GCA_051959815.1 Solirubrobacterales bacterium | reverse complement strand
AGGCCTCCGGATCGTTGCGGGAGGCGGCGTCGAAGGCACGCTGCTCGAGCAGGATCTGCTCTCGGTCGAGCTTCTTCGTCATCCCAAAATCGAGGAAGGCGACCCGGCCGTCGTTCATCAGGATGTAGTTGCCGGGGTGGGGGTCGGCGTTGAAGTGCTGCAGGTGGTAGATCGAGCCGAAGCTGCCGCGGAAGACGATCTCGCCGAAGCGGCTGCGCTCCTCGTGCGGGAGCTCCTTGATCTCCTCGAAGCCCACGCCCTCGACCAGCTCGGTGACCAGCACCCGCCGCCGCGAGAGCCGCGTCACCACTTCCGGCACGTAGATGAAGGGATGTTCGCGGTAGGCGCGGGAGAAGCTGCGCTGGTTCTGCGCCTCGTACTCGTAGTCGAGCTCCTCCATCACCCGCTCGCGCAGCTCCTCGGCGATCGCCTTCGCGTCGAGGCCGGGGGCGATCGCCCGCGCCAGCCGCACGATCGTGCCGGCGTTGCGCAGGTCGGCGTCGAGCGCCTCGGCGATCCCGGGGTACTGGATCTTCACCGCCACCCGGCGGCCGTCGAGCAGCTCGGCGCGGTGGACCTGCCCGATCGAGGCAGCCGCGAATGCCTCGGGCTCGAACTCGGCGAAGAGCTCGGAGAGCGGTTCCCCGTCGTACTCCTCCTCCAGCACCTTCTCGACCTTCTCCCAGGGCATCGAGGGCGCGTCGGTCCGCAGTTTCGCAAGCTGTTCCTGGTAGATCTCGCGGTACTCCTCGGGCAGGAACTCGTTGTCGATGAAGGAGGCGAACTGGCCGAGCTTCATCGCCGCGCCCTTCATCTGGCCCAGCGCACCGACCATTTTCATCGCCGTCTCCAAGTGGCGCTGCTCCAGCTTCTCTTTGCTCTCCTCCTCGGAGCGGCCGACGTTGGCGGCCTTGGTGCCGGCGTAGCGTGCGCCCTGCACGCCGACGATCGAGCCGAGCTTGGCGGAGCGGCGAATTCGCCCCTTGGGGATCTTCGAGTCGTCGGCCATCGGGGTGGAAAGGGTGCCACAGCCGCTGCTTTGCGGCTCATTTCTCTATCCTCTCGCGTCCATGGCGAGCGGTCGCTCAACTCTCAAAGCAGCCCAGCGCGAGGATTTCGGCTCGCGCGCGTCCCGGCGCATGCGCCGTGAGGGCGTCGTGCCCGGCGTCGTCTACTCGGGCGGCTCGGAGGCGAAGGCCTTCCAGGTGAGCGAACGCGACGTCCGCCACGTCCTCAGCGAGGGCGCGGCCCTCTTCGACCTCGAAATCGACGGCGGCAAAGCCGTCCCGGTCGTGATCAAGGAACAGCAGCACCACCCGGTGCGGGGCAGCATCCAGCACCTCGACCTGATGCAGGTCAACCTCAAAGAGGCGATCCAGGCCGAGGTCGCGATCGAGCTCGAAGGCGTTGACAGCGCCCCCGGCGTTCGCGGCGGCGGCGTGCTCGAGCACGTCACCCGCGAGATCACCGTCGAAGCGCTGCCGACCGACATCCCCGACAACATCGTCGTCGACGTCTCCGCGCTCGAGATCAACGACACCCTGCAGCTTTCCGCCGTCACCATCCCCGACGGGGTCACCTTCATCGCCGACGATCCCGAGGAGATCACGATCGTCACCGTCTCCCCGCCCCGCGTCGAAGCCGTCGAGCCCGAGGTCGAGGAGGAGGCCGAACTCGTCGGCGAGGCTGGCGAGGGCGAGGGCGAGGCCGCCGGCGCCGAAGGCGAGGCCGGCGGCGAAGACTCGGGCGACTCCGAGGGCGAGTAGCTCCTGTCGCTGTTCCGCCGCCCCGATAGAGAAGGCGGCGAGGGGGGCGACCGCATCCTCATCGTCGGCCTCGGCAACCCCGGGCCCGAGCACGCGGGCGACCGCCACAACCTCGGCTTCATGATCGGCGAGGAGCTGGCCCGGCGCTGGGACCTGGGCCGCCCGCGCGACAAGTTCAAGGGCAGGCTCTGGGAAGGTCGGACGGGGCCGGGCGGGCCGCGGGTGGCGGTGCTGCTGCCGCAGACCTACATGAACGCCTCCGGCGAGGCGGCCGGGCCGGCGCGCGGGTCGCTGAAGGTGCCGCTCGACCGCGTCGTCGTCGTCCACGACGAGATCGACCTGCCGTTCGGCGAGATCCAGACCCGGATCGGCGGCGGCCTCGCCGGCCACAACGGCCTCAAGAGCCTCAAACGCGGCTTCGGCGACGCCGAGTTCTGGCGCGTGCGGGTGGGGGTGGGGCGGCCCGACTCGACCGACCCGGAGATCGTCGCCGCCTACGTGTTGGGGCGCTTCCGCGAGCCGAAGGCCGAGGTCGAGGCGCTGATCGCCGCCGCCGCCGAGGAGACCGAGCGCTTGGTCGAACGGATAGCGTCCGAGGCATGAGCGCAGACAACGGCGGCACCCCCGGAACGTCCGAGAACGAGGTCACGACCTATTCCGTCGACGAGCAGGGGATCGCGCTGATCCGGCTCAACCGGCCGCGGGCGCGCAACGCGATCAACACCCAGATGCTGCTGGAGCTGCTCGAGCACCTCGCCGTCGCCCGCAGCGACGAGGCGGTGCGGGTGCTGGTATTCAGCTCCGCCGACCACCTCGGCCTCTCCGCCGGGGCGGACGTGCGCGAGGAGATGGACGACGAGGGCAAGGTCCGCCGCATGCAGCTCTTTGCCGACCTCTACGACGCCGTCGTCGCCTTCCCGAAGCCGACGATCGCCGTCTGCCACGGCGACGTCGTCGGTGGCGGCGCCGAGATCGCCGTCGCCTGCGACATGCGCGTCGGTGGCGCCAACCTGAGGATGCGCTTCCCCGGCGCGGCGCTCGGGGTCCCGGTCGGCCCGGCTCGCCTCGTCACCCTCTGCGGCCTCGCCGCCGCCAAGTACCTGCTCCTGAGCTCGCGCACGATC
>JBQCEW010000217.1:0-4287 GCA_051959815.1 Solirubrobacterales bacterium | reverse complement strand
GAGCAGGTTGATCTCGCGGTCGTCGTAGGGGAAGCAGCAGACGCAGGCGTTGATCGAGAGCCCGCGGTCCCGCTCGTCCTCCTCGTGGTCGGAGACGGTCGAGCCGTCCTCGACCCGACCCAGCCGTTTGACCGCGCCGGCCTCGAACAGCATCGCCTCGTGCAGGCTGGTCTTGCCGCAGCCGCGATGACCGATCAGAGCGACGTTCCTGATTCGATCTGCAGCTTTGTGTGGCACGTAACGAAGGTACACCCGCCGGCAAGCGATCGGGCGCAGAGTACTCGGACTTACCTAAACTAAACTTTCGCTGTGACCGTCACCGCGTTCATCAACTACAGGAGGGCGGAAGCGGCAGGCTGGGCGCGGCTTCTCTACGAGCGGCTGGCGAAGGAGTTCGGCGAGGAGAACGTCTTCCTCGACCAGGTCAGCCTGGAACCGGGAGTGAAGTGGCTGCAGGGGATCCGCTCGGGGAGCGCCGAGTGCACGGCCTTCGTCTCCCTGCTCGGACCGCAATGGGCGACGACGATGACCGAGCGGGCCGAAGGCACGGAGGAAGACTTCGTCCGCTCGGAGATCGAAACGGCGCTGGAGAAGGGCTCGGGCGTGCAGAGGATCTTCCCGGTGCTGGTCGAAGGCGCGCAGGCGCCGCGCAAAAAGGAGCTCCGCTACCTGGGCTCGATCCAGCCGCTCCTCAACCGCCAGCTTCTCGAGTTGCGGCCGTCGCGCTGGGACGACGACGTCGAGATCCTGATCGGGAAACTGAAGCAGCCGCAAGCCGCGGCCGCAGAGAGCGCGCCGGCGCCAGCCGAGCCAACCCCGCCGCCCGCGCCCACTACCGCTCCGGCCCCGCCACCCGCCGAGGGCACCGCCGCCGTCGCCTCCCCGGACCAGGCCCACTACGAGGAACTCGCCCACCTGTTGCGCGAAGAAGGCTCGCTCGTCGTCCCCTTCCTCGGCCCCGGCGCCAACTCCTGCGACCGCACCGAGCCCTGGGAGGACGTCGACTCCCGCCACCTGCCCGATTCCGACGAGCTCGCCGCCTACCTGGCGAGCCGGCTCGGGAACGAGGCCGACCTGCGCGGCCTCGCCGGCGTCTCGCAGAGCCTCTCGGTCGCCAAAGGTCCCGGCGACCTCTACATGGCCCTGCGGCGGGCGCTGCCGCCGCGTCACGAGCCGGGCTCGGTGCACCGCTTCCTCGCCGAGCTGCCGGCGGCGCTGCAGTCCCAGGGCGCCCCCGACCGCTACGGGCTGATCGTCACCACCAACTACGACAACGCCCTCGAGCGGGCCTTCGAGGAAGCCGAAGAGGGCTACGACCTCGCCGTCTACCTGGCGCGCGGGCGCGACAAGGGCAGGTTCGTCCACATCCCCTGCGACGGCGCGCCGCAGCTCGTCACCGACCCCAACGCCTACACCGAGTTCCCGATCGACGCCTTCGGGCGGGTCGAGCGGACGGTGATCATGAAGGTCCACGGCGCGATCGACCGTCCCGACGGGCCGCACGCCTGGCGCGACAACTACGTGATCACCGAGGACGACTACATCGACTACATGAGCGACGGCGAGATCGAGTCGATCGTGCCCCAGCAACTGCTCGGCAAACTGCGCGACTACAGCCACTTCCTCTTCCTCGGCCACGAGATGCACGACTGGAGCCTGCGCGTCTTCCTGCTCCGGATCTTCGGCGACCGCGGCCAGCCGAACACCTCCTGGGCGGTGCAGCGGGAGCCGTCGAAGCTCGACGAGCGCTTCTGGCAGCGGATCGGGGTGGACCTGGCGGCGATCCCCCTCGACGTCTACGTGAAAGAGCTCGGCGAGCACCTGAAGCGGCTCGCCGCTCCGCGGGCGCAGGCGTGAACGCGAGCCAGGCCGCGGCTCCGCCCAGCGCCACCGCCGTGGAGGAGCCCTACGTCGGGCTGACCCACTTCACCGAGGAGTACTTCGACCGCTTCTTCGGGCGCGAGAAGGAGTCGGGGCTGGTGATCGGCAACCTGCGCGCGGCGCGGCTGACCCTGCTCTACGCCGAGAGCGGCGTCGGCAAGAGCTCGGTGCTGCGGGCCGGAGCGGTCGCCCGCCTGCGCGAGTTCGCCGCCCACGACGTGGAGAGCCGCGGCTCGCCCCGCCTGGTCCCGGTCGTCTTCAGCTCCTGGAGCGAGCGGCCGGTGGCGGGGTTGGTCCAGGCGATCCGGGAGGCGATCGCGCCCTACCTCGCCGAGGGGGAGGTCCCCGAGCTGCCCGCGGACGACCTCGAGGCGGCTCTGGAGGCCGCCAGCCAGGCGCTCGACGCAACCGTCCTCGTCATCCTCGACCAGTTCGAGGAGTACTTCCTCTACCCCGACGAGGAGCCCGAGGACAAGCGTGTCGCCGCCCAGATCGCCCGCTGCGTCAACCGCCACGACCTGCGCGCCAACTTCCTGATCTCGATCCGCGAGGACGCCTACGCCGAGCTCGGCGACCTCTTCCGCGGCAAGGTGAAAAACGTCTACGGCAACTTCCTCCACCTCGACTTCCTCGACCGCACGGGGGCGCGGGAAGCGATCGAAAAGCCGCTCGAGCGGGTCAACGAGCTGCAGCCCGGCGTCGAGCCGTTCGGCGTCGAGCCGGCTCTGGTCGAGGCGGTGCTGGACCAGGTCAGCCGCGACGAGGAGGGCGAGCGGATCGAGACCACCTACCTGCAGCTGGTGATGCGGCGGCTGTGGGGGGAGGAGACGGCGGCGGGCTCCCGGCTGTTGCGCCTGCAGACGCTGGAGCGGCTGGGCGGGGCGCAGGCGATCATCGGCAGCCACCTCGACCGGGCGATGGACGCCGACGCCGACGGCGCCGGCGGCCTCGGCGACGAGCAGCGCCACACCGCGGCGACGATCTTTCGCTTCCTCGTCACCAGCGGCGGCACCAAGATCGCCCTCACCGCAAAGGACCTCGCCGACCTCTCCGGGCTGTCGCTGGCCGAGATCGACCCCGTCCTCCAGCACCTCTCCTCGCCGCGGCTGCACATCCTGCGCCCGGTCGTCTTCGACGGCGACGGCAGCGCGCCGCGCTTCGAGATCTTCCACGACGCCCTCGCCGGGCCGATCGTCAAATGGCGGACCGAGGTCGAAGAGGAGGCGCGCGAGGCGCGGGCCGAGCGCGAGCGGGCCGAAAAGGAGGAGGCGCAGCGGGCTGCCGCCGCGGCGGAGCAGCAGGCCCAGCAGGAGCGTCGGCGCAAGCAGATGGCGCAGGGCCTGCTGGCGCTGGCGGTCCTGGCCCTGCTGGCCGGCGCCGCTATCTTCGCCGTCAAGCAGAAGAACCTCGCCGACCAGCGCCAGGCCGACAGCGAATCGGTGCAGGTTGCCGAGCGGATCTCCGAACTCGCCCAGGTGCCGAGCTTCGGCCCGACCGCGGCGGCGCTCGCCAGCGTCGAGGCCTATCGTCTGGCGCCGACCGCCGAGGCGCGCGAACGCGCCCTCGCCCAGCTCCAGCTCAACCCGGCGCTGCCGACGATGATGGCCGGCCATACCGGCGCCGTCGAGTCGGTCGCCTACTGGCCCGGCTCCGACAGGCTCGCCTCCGGCGGGGACGAAACGGTGCGGCTGTGGAGGCCCAACGGCCTGCCGCTGAACGCGCCGCTGGTCGCCGACGGGGAAGTCCTCGAGGTCGCGGTCGGTGGGGCGCAACGCGGCGGCGGGCGCGTGATCGCCGCCGGCCTGGGGTCGAAGAAGGTGGAACTGTGGGCGGTCAGCGGTGACGGCGAAGAAGAATTCAGCAAGACGCTCGCGGGGAGCCGTGGCGGGACGAAGGGCGTCGCCTTCGATCCCCACCGCCCCGACCTGCTCGTCACCGGAGGTCACGACGGCAAGCTGCGGCTGTGGAATGTGAAGGACCCGCGAGACCCCCGAGAGCTCGACTCGACGGTGATCCCGGGCGAAGTCGAAGACGTCGCCTTTACCGCCGACGGCCGCGGCCTGCTCGTCGCCGGCAGCGGGGGCGGCTACGAACTTCGGCTTGCCGGCACCAGGTTCGCCGGCGCCCCGGTGCGGAAGACGGGTGAAACCTCCGCCGTCGCCACCGCGCCGGACGGGTCCTACGCCTTCGGGGGCAAAGGCAAAGGCGGGATCGAGCTCTGGCCCGCCCGCGGGGCGAAGATCCGGTTGCGCCAGCCGGGCAAGGTGTACGGGCTGGCTTTCGCGGAAGGCGGGCGGGTCCTCGTCTCCGGGGGCAGCGACTGGAACGTCACCACCTGGGACGTGAAGACGGGGCGCCCCTGCGGCGCCCCGTGGGCGGCCAACCGCGCCGCGATCGACGACGTCG
>JBQCEW010000216.1:0-5000 GCA_051959815.1 Solirubrobacterales bacterium | reverse complement strand
TGCCGCTGACGCCGGGTCCTTCGCCAGCGCCGGCGATCCGCTGCTGGCGACGAAACGGGCGGGCGAACCGGACCTCTTCTCCTCGCGCCCGGCCGAGGGTTCGCACGAGGTGTTGATCAATTCGCCGCAGCACGTGATTGCGATGGCGGAGCTGGACGAGGAGCAGTTCGCCGTCGCCGTCGCCACCTGGCGCGAGCGGATGCGCGCCCACCCGGAGGCCTCCTACCTGCAGCTGATCCTCAACGAGGGCGGCGGCGCCGGCGCCTCGCTCGAGCACACCCACGCCCAGCTCTACGCGCTGCCGTTCGTCCCCGCCGCCGTCGCCCGCGCGCGCGAGCGGGTCGGCGCCTACGGCGAACGGACCGCCGGTGGCGGATTGCTGAGCGACGTCCTCGTCGAGGAGGTGCGCCGCCGCGACCGCCTGGTCGCGATCGATGACGAGGCGGCGCTGATCTGCCCCTGGGCCTCGCGCTCTCCCTTCGAGCTGCGGGTTATCCCGCGCCGCGAAGCCGCCCGCTTCGAGGAGGACGAGGGCGGCGCGGCGATGATCCGCACCGCCCTGCGCACGCTCGCCAACCTCTTCGACGGTCCGCCCGAGCTCAACCTCTGGGTCCGTACCGCCCCCCGCGGCAGCGGCCAGTTCCACTGGCACGTCGACATTGCCCCCCGCCTGACGATCAAGGCCGGCTTCGAGCTCGGCACCGGCGTCGACATCAACGTCTATCCGCCGGAGCGGGCGGCGTCGGACCTCCGCGACTGCCTCAAGCCGTAGGTAGGCTGCGCGCGTGCGGCCGAACGAACGACCGATCCCGCGCTTCATCGCCGACACCACCCAAGAGGGGATTCCGCACGGTCGCTTCGCCGAGCGCCTGCGCGAGGAGTTCGCGAAAGCGGTCGAGGGGATCGAGGGCTTGCCGGCGGGAGCGGAGGTGCCGGCAGAGGTCGATTGGTTCCCGGAGCGGACCTGGGGCGGGCGGGTCTGGGTTCCCTGCTCGGCGCTGACCGAGAGCGAGGAGGGCCGGCTGGAGCTGTTCGGCCACGTCTCCTACGTGCAGCCACCCGAGGGTGAGCCGACCGACTTCGCAGCCAAGGCCGACTTCACCGACATCCTCGCCGCCGATAACCCGGATTGGCGGATCGACCTCAACGACGACGTGGTCGGCCGCTGGCGGGGAGAGAACGGTCGTGGCGGCGCGGTGACTCTGGTCTGGGGCCGCCCGTTGGTCCGCGGCGCCGTCGCCGCCACCGCCGTGCTGGAGACCGAGACCGTCGACCAGGAGCTGATCTCCCAGGATCGCTTCACGCTGATCGCCCTCGACGCGCTCGAGGGCTACGGCGACGAGATCTTCATGGAAGTGAAGCTCTGGAGCCGCCGCGCCGACGAGCTCGCCTCCGAGACCCTCTACGCCTAGGCGAGAACCTCGATCTCGACATCTACTCCGGCACGAGCAAGCCGCATGTCGAAAGTAAGAAGGGGTTTCTCAAGCAGCTGCGCCAGAGCTACGTAGAGCCCGTCATAGAAGCTGACGTTGTCGCGCAGCAGCCAGGCGAACTGAGCCAATCTCTCATGCGAAACACGATGGATCGGCAGCGTCCTCAGTTCCCCTAGTGCCTCAGCGGCTTGATCGGCGTTGATGTTCTTGCTGCGGACCGCTCGCCGCAAGGCACTACCTATCTCGGCATCAAGCAGCTCCGGAGCCCAAAACGCCCCCTGCCTGCCGAGTAAGCGCTCGGCGGCGGCTTCTTCACGCCCGCCGGGAGTAACAAATTCGAAGACCACCGACGCATCGACAATCGCCATCAGTCGCCCCGGCCCTCTCGAATTAGATCAACGACTTCCTGAGTGCTTAGCCCGAGGGGAGGACGCGCTTTCACTCTGGCGTGGATCTCCTCCCAGCTGTCCTTCTCGCTAGCCCAGCTGAGCTCTTTCTTTATGTAGTCGGACAGGCTCATCCCCGCCGCGGCCGCCCGCATCTTCAGTTCCCGGTGCAGCTCGTCGGGGACGTTCCTGATCTGGATCATCTTGGACATGTGCAGCACATTAGACCGTGCAGCAGACATGTTCACTACCTCTGCCGTCTTCATGCAAGCGATCGTGCCAGGCCCTTCCGCAACGGTGGCGCGCACTTCGCGCCAATTCAGACACGCCTTTCTCATCTAAGCGACAATTCCGGCTCCTGCCCCGATAGCTCAGCTGGATAGAGCGATCCCCTCCTAAGGGATAGGCCGCTGGTTCGAATCCAGCTCGGGGCATCACTCAGCTGCGGCGGGGAAGACTGTCTACGCAGAAAGCCGCTCAGGGGGTACCGTCGTTGGCCTGCATCTTCCGCTCCCAATCCAAGCGGTCCAGCATGGCGAGCCCGACCGTGATGGCGACGATAAGGGTAGTGACCGCTCCAAAGACCCAATGGCTGGGCGTCTTTGCGGACGTGTCGAAGTTGTATACCGCCAGCATGAACCAGTAATAGCCTACGGACGCGAAAAGCCCGATCAGCATGGTGTGGATTTCATTGGCAAGGATCTGGGTGAAGACGGCGAATGCCAATGCCAACTGGATGAATGGACTGTCAATCGGCCCGCCGGTTTGTTCTAGCAGGGGGGTCAGCGCTACAAACTGCACGAAGAACGTGACTGCGAATGCCACGAGGAAGCCCAACCTCCTCCAATCGTAGGGGTCATGGTCCTCCTTCCCCACCCGCGGAGGAACAAGGCGACGCCACAGTTCGTTCGGCCGATCCCAAGTCGGAACCAAGATTGCGAAGACGGCGAAGATGATCCCCTCCCCCACTAAGAAACCGGTGGCCGGACGCTTGTGCACACTGGCGAGCATGAAGACGGTCACGGCGACGAGAATCAAAGTGTGGGAGACCCAGATTGCAACCGCCTGTTCATCCGGTGAAAACCTCTTTTCCCGGAAGAGCTTTCGCCGAGGCGAGCTCATGATCACACAGCGACTAGGGCCGACCCAACCGAAGTTGAGTGCTCTGCCGCAAGCTCAGAGTCGACTTCTTCAGGTTTCTCGAGCTGCCCACGCGCGGCGGTAGCAGCCACCAGCGCCAGCTGATCTCCTGCGCGACTTTTCCTGATCCGGCGACTCAAGCGAGTGAGATCAGCCGCCGTGAAGAAAGAGAAGGCCAGTACGCATAGGGCGAAGACCGCACGGTGAGACGCAGAGAGGAAGGGTGCAGAGAGAGCCCAGGCGCTGATCAGGTAACTAGGGATCCGATAGGGAAGATCCACCTTGATCACCCTTCGTTTATCGCGAAGGAGCCAGGTGCAGATCGCACCGCAGTAGGCGTCTCGAAGCAAGAAGCCGATGAGGATCGGGAGGGGGAGTGCGCCCTGCAACATGGCCGCAATCAGACACAGGTCGATGGCGACATGATCGACCAGGCTGTCCACCGCCCGGCGACGAGCGTCATCCACGCCCTGTCTCCGTGCAACGACCCCGTCCATCAAGTCCATGACCATGAAGCTCCCGAGCGCCAAAGTGGTGACTCGAGGATCGCTCATGAAGCTGACCATCATTATGGGGACGAGACAGAGCCTTGCAGAGGTAGCGGCCAAAAGCAGCGGACGAGATAAGTCGCTCTCGAATCTTTGGGAAAAGCGCAGGGTCATTAGTTGGCTCCAGTGTTTAGTGAGGGTTGGGCGACCGAAGCGACTTGCCATCCGGACCCTAACCGTTGAACATGATTCGATGCAAACAAGTTGACGGTGGGGTGAGTCAAAAGGCGTAAGCCAACAGGGCCTCCCGGGCAAGCGACTCGAAAACGTCCCTTGCCCGGGAAGGCGACAGTGCCACAAGCTCCGCTCTCGCTTCAGCCATCATCCGCTCCGCGATTTCTTCCCCGAACTTAATTGCACCCGCGTTGAGCAAAACCTCGCGCACGGCTTGGACCTCCTCGGCCGTCATCTCCTCCGGCCCCGACCTCGCTTCCTCCAGCAAGGCGCGAGTCTCCCCTGCAGATCTGCCGCGGGCATAGGCAGTAAGGATGGTGTCGCGCCGATTGCGGATGTCCGACGCCTGCGAGCGGGCCGTCTCTTCGCCGAGGAGATTTCGCACGTCGTTCAAGATCTGGAAAGCCGTCCCCAGCTTTCGGCCATAACGGCCGAGTGCCTCCAGTTGGTCTGGGCCGCCGCCGCCGATGATGCCGCCGAGGCGGCAGGCAAGCTCGGATAACGATCCGGTCTTACGTTCTTCCACTGCCAACCGGTGCTCGACGTCTTCGAGGCTGATGGTCGGAGAGACATCCTCGAGTTGCCCCGCGGCCATTTCCCCCAAGACGGTCGCGCTCTCGTGCAGACACCGGTCTGCTTGAAGGGGGGACGGCTGTTTCGCGACCTGCCTCAACCCGGCAGTCCAGAGGTAGTCGCTCACGGCGATAGCAGTCTCCAGCCCGTAGACGATATGGGGGGCGCTCTGGCCGCTGCGAACCTCGTCTCCGTCGACGATGTCGTCCCGTATCACCGACGACTTGTGGATGAGCTCGACGCCGATTGCCGTGTCTATGGCAAGACGCCAATCTCCTTCAACCGCAGCACAAGCGAGAAGGCAGCCCACGGGTCGCGTGCGATGACCCGTCCGCGTCGCGTACTCGACGAGCTCGGAATGAGTGGAGAGGCTTCGGATGAAGACCTTCAATGCCTGCTCGAAGTCGGCTCTCAGAGATGCCGCAAAATCCCCGCCGCCAGTCGAAGCCTGCCCGTGCAAGAGCCCAGCGTATCTATTAGGGCAGGCTGCACGAGGTGCAACTTTCGCGTCCTCGCCGGTTGTACCGTGAGTGCGGAACATGCGGATCCACAGTGGCGCAACCAGTTGGCTTCTCCCCCCGCTCGTCATCCTGCTCTTACTAGTCGCCTCTGTACCCACGGTCGCGGCGGCACAGCGCACCATCCACTTCGACAGGAGATCCCTGCGCGTGCCGACGTCGTGGCCGGTCTACCGGCTCGCCCAGCACCCGCGGATGTGCGTGCGGCTCGACCGGCGGGCGGTCTAC
>JBQCEW010000215.1:0-5342 GCA_051959815.1 Solirubrobacterales bacterium | reverse complement strand
GACTCGCTCACGGTCCCCTTCGCGGCGCCGGCGTTGCTGAGCGGACGCCTCACCCGCGCCGACGGCTCCGGCCTCGCCGGCCGGGAGCTGCGCGTCGTCTCTCGCCCTTCGCACGGAGCGCTCGTCCCAGTTGCCGTGCAGAGGGTGAGGACGGGGGAGCAGGGAGGCTTCGAGCTGCAGTTGCCGCCGGGACCCTCGCGCCGGGTCACCGTCGCCTTCGCCGGCGAGGAGGGGCTGGAGCCCTCGCGGCGGCCGGCGCTGGAGCTGCGCGTGCGCTCCGGGGTCTCGCTCCGCGCCGCGCCGCAGGAGCTGCGGACCGGGGAGGCCGTACAACTGAGCGGCAAGGTGAAGAGCAGCGGGGCGCCGATCCCGCGCCGCGGCAAGCTGGTCGCGATCCAGTACCTGGAGCAGGCGACCCACCGCTGGCGCCCGGTTTTGGTCACCCGCACCGACCACCACGGCCGCTACCGCGCCCACTATCGCTTCCGCTACGTCACCGGCAGCGCGGCGATCCGCCTGCGGGCGACGGCGCTGGCGGAGGAGCGCTGGCCGTACGCGCCCGGCTCTTCCTCTCCGGTCACCGTCGAAGTCAGCAGCTCACGCTAGGGTGGCCACCATGTCGCAAGCGACCCTTCATACCAGCGCCGGGGCGATCGTGCTCGAGCTCCACGACGAGGACGCGCCGAAAACCGTCGAGAACTTCCGCAAGCTCTCCGCGGAGGGGTTCTACGACCAGCTCGTCTTCCACCGGGTGATCCCGGACTTCATGATCCAGGGCGGCTGCCCGGAAGGCAGCGGCCGCGGTGGCCCGGGCTACACCTTCGAGGACGAGATCAACGACCACAAAGTCGTGCGCGGGGCGCTGGCGATGGCGAACGCGGGGCCGAACACCAACGGCTCGCAGTTCTTCATCGTCACCACCGGCGCGGCGCCGTGGCTCGACGGCAAGCACACCGTCTTCGGCGAGGTGATCGACGGGATGGACGTGGTCGACGCGATCGAGTCGGTCCCGACCGACGCCGCCGACAAGCCGCTCGAGGCGCAGACGATCGAACGGGTCGAGCTCGACGAGGGCTAGCCGCTGAGGATGATGACGATGAAGAAGGCGAGGACGACCTCGCTGACGATCCAGGAGTTGTCGTTCATCCAGTCCCGGACCTTCGGCAGGGTCGTCTGCGCCCGGCGTCCCATCAGGGCTACGCCGAGCGCAGGCGACGCAAGGAGGAGCAGGGTCAGCCCGAGAAAGGGCAGCACCTGCCAGTAGCTGTTGCCGTTGTGGGCGAGGAAGGCGCCGACGCTGAACGCGGTGATGAGGTCGCTGGGAAAGAACCCGAGGAGGAGAAAGCCGAGGACAAACGACGTTCTCGGCGTCGCGTCTTGGAGTCTGCCCATCCATTTCGGCGGCTCGCTTTCCTTGCGCCCGAGGTAGTTGCGCACCATCGCGAACAACAGCAGCGCGAGGAGCACGTAATCGAGCGGGCGAAGTCCCGATTCCCCTTCTTCCTGGCTGCTGGTGGCGCCCTTTGCAAAAAGGTAAGAGGCACCGACCACGAGCGAGATCGAGATCGCTGCCCCCAAGACGTAAGCGGCGGAAAGCTTCTTCCAGGACTCACTGGTGGCGAAGAAGAAGGAACTGATGATCTGGGGGCCCGCCACCATCACGAAAGCCAGCGGCAACACCTTGGCGAAGTCCATGCCGGGACCCTCTCACAGGTGGGTCTATTTGTCCTCACTTGCGGTGGGACGAAGCAGCGACAGCGGATCCTCTCCGACCAGCGCCGCGATCCGCTCGACGCTTCGCAGCGTCAGGTTCCGCTCTCCTCCCTCGATGCCGCCCATGTACGTCCGGTGGTAGCCGAGCTCATCGGCAAAGGCCTCCTGACTCAGTCCCTTTGCTTGGCGGTAGGCGCGCAGGTTGCGGCCGATGTTTCGTTGCAGGTCGCCCTCCATGAGGAGGTACGCTCCCGCTCCGCTACTTGAAGGTCTACAGACCGATAAGTAGCATCGCTCCGGTTTAATCGGACTGCACCGATTGTCAGGGGTGTTCTTAGACCCTCGATGTTGAAGAGGCGGAGGGGGTGGGATTCGAACCCACGAGACGCCTACGACGCCTAACGGCTTTCAAGGCCGCCGCATTCAACCGCTCTGCCACCCCTCCGAAACGCCGCACTGCGAATGCTAAAGACCGGCCAGCACCATCGCATGCGCGCCCTGATTGGATTCCCGGATGCGTAGGTTGCTCTTCCTCGCGTCGACGATGATCTTCTTTGACGTGGCGTTCTTCGCCGCGATCGCGCCGTTGCTGCCGGGATACGTCGACAAGCTCGGGCTGACCAAGGCCGAAGCCGGCCTCCTCTCAGCCTCCTACGCGACCGGGACGCTGCTGGGGGCGCTGCCGGCGGGATTCGTCGCCAGTCGCGTGGGACCGCGGCGGACTGTCATCTTCGGCTTGCTCCTGCTCGGCTGCACGAGCGTCGTCTTCGGTTTCGCGAACCAGATCGCGTTGCTGGACGGCACCAGGTTCGTTCAGGGGATAGCCGGGTCGCTGATCTGGTCAGGCGCTCTCACCTGGCTGATCTCGGTCGCCCCGGAGGAGAAACGCGGCTCGGTAATCGGCACCGCGCTCGGGACCGCCGTCGCCGGCTCGCTG
The DNA here is from genome assembly GCA_051959815.1 of Solirubrobacterales bacterium. Lineage (GTDB taxonomy): Bacteria > Actinomycetota > Thermoleophilia > Solirubrobacterales > 70-9 > VAYN01. The sequence continues at coordinate 2,692 of JBQCEW010000215.1, read as the reverse complement.
CTGGGGCCGGCGCTGGGCGCTCTCGCCGGCTCGATCGGAACCGAGCTGGTCTTCAGCTCGGTCCTCCTGATCATGGGCCTGCTTGCGATCGCAGCAGCGCGACTGTCGGAACCGTCAGCACCGGCGCAGCAGAACCTGATTGAAGTTGGGCGGACGCTGGTTAGCCGACCATTACTGCAGGCCGCTGCTTTCGTCGCCGTGCCTTCGGTGATGTTCGGGGCGATCGAGGTGTTGGTGCCGCTGCGCATCGATTCCTACGGCGGCAGCCACGGCCTTATTGCGGCCGGGTTCATTGCTGGGGCTGGTCTAGAGGCGCTGCTGGCGCCAGTGTCAGGGCATCTCTCCGATCGGCTCGGGCGGCGCACGCCGTACGTCTACGGGCTCACGATCTGCGCCCTCGCGATGACGGCGCTCTCCCTTGTGGGGACTCTCGGGGGGGTGATCGCCTCCCTTATCTTCGCCTCACTCGGCGCCGGTCTCTGCTTCGCGCCAGGGTTGACGCAGATCTCCGATGTTGCCGAGGTGAGCGATCTTCACCAGGGTTACGCCGCCGGGGTTTCGAACATGTCCTGGGCGTCGGGACAGGTGATCGGTGGCATCGGCGGCGGAGTTGTCGCCAGCCTTATCGGCAACGCGGCACCGAGCCTGGCGATCGCGCTGCTGCTGACGCTGACCGTCGTCTATGCCTTTCGAAGAATGAAGCCGGTAATCAAGCCGCGTTAGAGGCCGCTAGGTAGACCGGCGCGGATGCGGCATTTAGGCTCGCGAGATGCGTCGAAGCAGGCGAGCGGAGGCAGGTGCGTGGGTCAACTGGGCCGGCGACCAGGCGTGCCGGCCGGCGCGGATCCTTTCTCCCCACAGCCGGGACGAGTTGGCGGAGGCAGTCGGCAAGGCCGCGGCTGCCGGTGAACGGGTGCGGGTGGCGGGTTCGGGGCACTCCTTCACCGAGGCGGCGCTGACCGAGGGGACGCTGCTCCAGCTCGAGGCGCTGAGCGGCGTCCTCGACGCGGACCGGGAGTCGGGGCTGGTGCGGGTCGGTGGCGGCACCGTCCTCGCCGACCTCAACGAGGAGCTGGCTGGTCTCGGCCTGGCGATGGAGAACCTCGGCGACATCGACCGGCAGACGCTCGCCGGCGCGATCTCCACCGGGACCCACGGCACGGGCGCGCGCCTGCGCAACATCTCGGCCCAGGTCGAGGGGCTGGAGCTGGTCCTCGGCGACGGCAGCGTCCGCCACCTGACCGCCGCGACCGATCCTGAGCTGCTGCGGGCGGCGCGGGTGGGGGTGGGTGCGCTGGGCGCGATCGCGGCGGTGACGCTGCGCTGCGTTCCGGCGTTCAGCCTTGCGCGGGTGGACGCGCCGCACCCGCGCGAGGAGGTGCTCGACTCCTTCCAGCAGCGCGCCGATGGGCACGATCACTTCGAGCTCTTCACCTTTCCCTATTCGGACCTGGCGCTGGTGCTGGAGCGCAACCGGCTCGACGGGCCGCCGCGACCGCGCGGGAGAGCGGCCGCGTACCTCAACGACATCGTCCTGGAGAACTGGGCGCTGGAGGCATTAGCGGCGACGGGAAAGGCGATCCCGCGACTGATCCCGGCGCTCTCGCGGCTCGCCGGCCGCCTCGCCTCCGGCAGCCGCACCAGCGACCGCAGCGACCGCGTCTTCGCCAACGAGCGGCGGGTCCGCTTCACCGAGATGGAGTACGCGCTGCCGCGCGAGCACGGGCCGGAGGCGGCGCGGCGGGTGATCGAGTGGGTGCGCTCGAACCGCTACCCGGTCTTCTTCCCGATCGAGATGCGCGTCGCCGCCGCCGACGATGCTTCCCTCAGTCCGGCCCACGAACGCGACACCGCCTACGTCGCCGTGCACCAGTACCGCGGGATGGAGTGGCGTCCCTACTTCGAGGCGGTCGAGGCGATCATGAACGACTACGGCGCCCGCCCCCACTGGGGCAAGCGCCACTTCCAAACCGCCGCGACGCTGGCCCCGCGCTACCCGGTCTGGGAAGAGTTCCAACGCGCCCGCGACACCCTCGACCCCCAGCGCACCTTCGCCAACGAGTACACGGACCGCGTCCTAGGCCCCTAATCCGAACTGCATCAGATTTCTGGGCTGGCGGGCCGGAAATTTGATGCAGTTTGGCGGCTACAGGAACGCTTTGCCTTCGCCGCGGTAGGTGGGGACCTCGTCGACGATCTGGTCGCCTTCGACGAGGTAGAGGGTGTCGAAGTGCTCGCAGAGCTCGCCGGCTTTGGCGTGACGGAGGTAGACGCGGTCGCCGACGTCGAGGGACGCTGCCGGCTCTCCCAGCAGAGGCGTCTGCACCTCGCCGGCTCCCTCCTCCTCGTCGAAGCGCAGCCCCTCGGGCAGCCAGGGCGCGGGGAGGCGGCCCGGGTTGCCGGGGCCGGAGGCCAGGTAGCCGCCGCCGAGGGCCGTGGCCACCCACTCGGAGGGCTTGCGCGTGACCGGCAGGGCGAAGGCGGCGGCGGGGGTGAGGCTGAAGCGGCTGTAGTGGTCGAAGAGGACGGGCGCGTAGAAGCCGGAACCGGCGGTCACCTCGGTCACCGCCTCCTCGGCGGGGGTCAGCTCGCGGCTGCGGGGGCCGCCCCCGTTGCCGATCGCCCCCGCGCCGAACTCGCTGCGCGCGGCGCCGATCGCCGCCCGCCGCGCGGCGAGTTCGGCCGCCGAGCG
>JBQCEW010000214.1:0-9025 GCA_051959815.1 Solirubrobacterales bacterium | reverse complement strand
AAGGGGATTTCGAAGCCTTCGTTGCTGGTCAGCATCGCGTAGTCGAATTCGTAGGGCGCTTCTTCTTCTTCGGCTTCTTCTACGACGTGGACGACCTTGATGGATCGCCATTCCGACCCGCCCGCCTCTTCGACCGGCGCTCCGGGCTTCCAGCCGCGCCCGAGCACGCCTTCGTCGCCCGTGCCCGGGGTGCGAGTGTTAAAAGTGCGGCTGAAGGCAAGCGAGGAGGTAAAGCCCGGGACCGAGACGTCCTGGCGGGAGATCGTCAGGTTCCCGGTCAGGAGGTCCAAGGTGCCGGGACCCACTTCGGCCGTGGCGTCTTTCGGCCCACCGATGTAGCGGTCGACCTTGGTTTCAACCGGGGCGCTGTAGCCCTCGACGCCCATCGGGCCGTCGAAGAGGGCCCTGACCTGGATCGAGCCGCCTTCGAGCTGTACCCAATGGTCGGCGTGGGCGGCGTCGAAGAAGAACACCGGGCTTTGATGTACGCCTGGGCCGATCGCAACCGGCCATGCTTTTACTTCGTTGCCGTTTTCTTCGCGCACGAGCGAGGCCGGAATGGTTTCGAAGGTGCCGGTTTTCCGGGCCCGGTACTGGAAGCGCACACCCGTCACGCCGGCGGTTTCAGGTGACCAGGCCGCCTGCAGCCGCAGCCGCCGCGCCGTGGTGGTGCCTTCCTTGGGCGAAGAGACGATGCTCGTCGCCGGCGCGGGCTTGTACCAGGTGATCGTCATCTTCGGCGCGGTGCCTGCTTCGGGCGCGTTGTCGGTGTTGAAGCCGAAGTAGCGCAGTTCGCATTCGGGCGGTTCGCTTTCGCACGAGCCTGCGGCTTGGGCCTCGTTTTTCTGCTTGACGAGGATCCCGTAGTTGGGTTTGGAGCCATCCAGCCAGGCGGCGACGATCCGCCGCAGCGAGGGCGATTCGAAGTTCCACCAGCCGGGCTGGCGACCGCGCTGGGCCGAGGAGAGTTCTGCCTTTCCTTCTTCGTTGATCTGCCCGCCCGGGGTCCAGTAGAGGGGCTCGGAGCTGACCCCCGGTTCGGTCCAGCGGACGTTTTCGTTGTAGTCCCACGCCAGGGCGCGGGTTTCGAGCTGGGTCTGCACGGAGGCTTCGTAGCGTGAGTAGAGGCTCAGGCGGGTGCTCTCGACGGTGGCATCGGCAGGGAGCGAGATGCCCGAGAAGCGCAAGAGCGTGCGGTAGATTTCCCCGCTCCGAGGGTTGATGTAGGCGGCGTCTTCAACCGGCGCTTCGCCTTTCTTGCAGAAGCCCGTCCCATTCGGGGAGGGAGTGTTCGAGATCATGCAGTCGCTCATCTGGGCGACGGTGACGGTCGGGTCGATCGTGATCGGCCACCGGCGTTCGGGATTCGCGAGCCATTCACTGTCGACTTCGAGGGTCAGGGTCCAGGTCCCGTCGTCCCCTTCGGCCAGCGAGTAGCTGACGGGGCCCTTCAGAGGAGCCGAAGGGCCTTCGCTTTGGCTCTCGGAGATCGTCGGGGCCGGGATCGTTGCGAACAAGTGGCCGGCGCTGTCGCGGAACTCCACCGAGCCGTCTTCGGCAAGGGTGGGCTCGAGGCCGGCGGAGGCGTCGAGCTCGAAGCGATACTCGCGCGGAGCAGAGGGGTCGTTGAGGACGATTCCCTCCTTGACGCCGCTGGCGATGCTGGCGAGGTCGAAGGTGACCTCACCGCCTTCGGCTTCATAGGAGGCTTGCGAGCCTTCTACTTCTGCTGCTTCGGTTTCTGCGCCAAGCAAACGGTAGGAGACCCACTGTTCGTCTTCGGAGATGCGAACCGCTCCGGAGTCGAGCTGTTCGGGCAGGTGCAATTTGAAGGAGGCGGCGCCGTTGGAGAACCCTCCTTCGGAGGATTCTTCGAGGTCTTCTTCAATCGGTGCCCATATGCCGTTAGGGGTTTCATAGTTGATCGGCGCACTGGAGATTTTGGTCTGCAGAGCGCCGCTCGGCAGGCGATAGGTGTCGGAGGTTTCGGTACGGGCGCTTGGGATCTCGACACGGGCGGGGGCTTCTCCTTCGGATGGGGTTTCCCCCTCAGCCCATGCGATACCGAAATGGGCGACGAAGGCGAGGAAGGCCAACAAGAGCATTCCGGCCATCAGACACAAGGCGCGAGCCATCCATGCACGTGCGTTTCTGTCGAGCGGCAAGCGAGTCCCTCCCCTGCGATTTGGACCAGACCCGCGACCCTGCGCGTACCAGTCAGTTAACGCGGCGGAACGTATAAGACTCGGAACTAGTTGAGGTACTCAAAATCCGAATTAATGAATTTCTCTGGTGCAGACGTTGTACACCGGAAAAAAAGTTGCCTTGATAAGAACGAGTCTCATTTTCATGTAGGCTCTTGGCCGTGAACTGGGTCGAGCGAGCCAAGAGTCGCCTCAACGAGGCGGGCTTCCGCGCTGGGGCGGCGCGGCAGAAGGTGATCGAGCTGCTCGGCGGCGAGAGCTGTGCGGTCACGGCGCTGGAGATCGACCGGCGGCTGCCGAGCGTCGGGCGCGCGAGTGTCTACCGCACCTTGGAGCAGTTGGAGGAGCTGGAACTGGTCCACCGGGTCGACGTCGGCGGCGAGGTGGTGGCCTTCGAGCGCAACGACCCTGGCGGCCACCACCATCACATGGTCTGCGTCCGCTGCGGGCGACTCGTCCCCTTCTCCGATCCGGGCCTGGAGCGGGCGATCGGGGCGATCGGCCGGCGGGCGGAGTTCGAGATCACCGCCCATGACGTCCTCCTGCGCGGTGTCTGCCCGCGCTGCAGCGAGCAGGACAACTGATGCCGGGACTGGCAATCCCCCTCGCGGGGCTGACGGTTGTGGCGACCCTGATCGGCGGCAGGATCGGCCTGCGCTTCTCGGACCGCCTCCCCACCCTGCTGGCGCTAACCGGCGGTGTGGTCGTGGCTGTGGCGCTCCTCGACGTCCTCCCCGAGGGCATCAAGGACGTCCATGACATCGACCTCGCCACCGCCCTCGTCGCCGCCGGCTTTCTCGGCTTCTTCCTCGCCGAGCGGCTGCTGGTGCTCCACAACCGCGCCGACGCCGTCGAGGCTTTCGCCGGCGAGCGGGTCGGCGTGCTCGGCGCCGCCGGCCTCTCGGTGCACAGCTTCATCGACGGGCTCGGGATCGGCTTCGCCTTCGGCGTCGACTCGACCACCGGCCTGCTCGTCTTCCTCGCGGTGATCAGCCACGACTTCGCCGACGGCCTCAACACGGTCAGCTACGTCCTGCGGCGCTCCGGCAATCGCCGCGCGGCGGTGAGATGGCTGACGATCGACGCTCTGGCTCCGCTCCTGGGGGCGATCGTCGGCACCCAGGCCTCGATCTCCGACCACGCGCTGGGCTACGTCCTCTGCATCTATTGCGGCATCTTCCTCTACATCGGCGCCACCGACCTGTTGCCCGAGGCGCACGCGCAGGGTTCCTGGTCAAGGGTCGGGTTGACGGCCCTCGGCTTCGCCTTGATTTTCGCGATCACCAGGGCCGCAGGGGTGTAAATCGCAACTCGTAAAGAATTTCTTACTTTGCGCTCTTTGTGGCGAAATCCGGTGTTCTGGATTCATCCAATCAAATGGTTTATACGTAGGGGGAAGAACAGCGAACATCGCCGTATCCGCCCCCAGTCGAAGGAGCCAGCCATGCAGGAAGAACGCCCGGAAGCGATCGACCCACGTCTTGTCCAATCGGTCGCTCATCCCCTTCGGATCAGGATTCTCGAGGCGCTCACCGACCACGTGGCGAGCCCGAACGTGATTTCCGCGCAGCTCGACGAGGGTCTGACCAGCGTGGCTTACCACACCCGGGCGCTGGACAAACTCGGCGCTCTGGAACTGGTCGACACCGCCAAACGCCGCGGCGCCATCGAGCACTTCTATAAGGCGACCCCGCGGGCGTTCGTTGGCGATCCGTCTTGGCGCAAGGTGCCGCCGTCGCTACTCGGCGGGGTCTCGGCGGCCACGCTCCAGACCTTTCTTGACAAGGCGATTACCGCACTAGAAGCGGGCACCCTTGATGGCAGGGAGGACACCATCTTCCGTTGGATGCCGTTGTCTCTCGACGAGGAGGGCTGGAAGGAGATCGTCGCGATCATGGAAGAAGCAACCAAACTGATGTTGGCTGCGCACGTGCGTAGCCAGGACCGCCTCAGCGAGAGCGGCGGGCGAGCAACTGTCTCCACCGTGGTCGGCATGGCCGCCTTCGAGACGGCAGGATCGCTCGAGGCCGCCTGACGGCGGCCTCTACTCCCACTCGATCGTCGCCGGTGGCTTCGAGGAGATGTCGAGGGCGACGCGGTTGACGTCGCGGATCTCGTTGATGATCCGGTTGGAGACGCGCTCCAAAAGGTCGTAGGGAAGCCGTGCCCAGTCAGCGGTCATCGCGTCGTCGGAGGTGACGGCGCGGATCACGATCGGGTAGGCGTAGGTGCGCCCGTCCCCCTGCACCCCGACCGAGCGCACCACCGGCAGCACACAGAATGACTGCCAGAGCTGGCGGTAGAGCTCCGCTGCGCGGATCTCCTCCTGCAGGATCGCGTCGGCGGCGCGGAGGATGTCCAAGCGCTCCTTGGTGACCTCACCGCCGACGATGCGAATACCCAGGCCCGGCCCGGGGAACGGCTGGCGCCAGACCATCCGCTCCGGCAGGCCCAGCTCGGCGCCGACTGCGCGCACCTCGTCCTTGAACAGCATCCGCAGCGGCTCGACCAGCTCGAATTCGAGGTCCTCGGGGAGGCCGCCGACGTTGTGGTGGGACTTGATCGTCGCCGCGTGGTCGGAGCCGCCGGACTCGATCACGTCGGAGTAAAGGGTTCCCTGGACCAGGTAGTCGACGTCCTCGAGCTTCGCCGCCTCCTCCTCGAAGACGCGGATGAACTCGGCGCCGATGATCTTGCGCTTGCGCTCCGGGTCGTCAACCCCGGCCAGCTTCGCGAGGAAGCGGTCTTCGGCTTCGACATGGACGAGCGGGATCCCGAACTGGCTGAAAGCCTCGACCACCTGCTCGGCCTCGTTCAGCCGCATCAGCCCGTGATCGACGAAGACGCAGGTGAGCTGGTCGCCGATCGCCTTATGAACCAGAAGGGCCGCGACCGAGGAATCGACGCCACCGGAGAGGCCGCAGATCACCTTGCCCTCCCCCACCTGCGCCTGGATCTTCTCGACCTGCTCGGCGATCACCGACTGCGGCGACCACTGCTCCTCACAGCCGACAACGTCGCGCAGGAAGCGAGTGAGGATCTCGGTCCCATAAGGCGTGTGGACGACCTCCGGGTGGAACTGGATCCCGTAGAGCCCACGGTCGGGCATCTCCAGCGCCGCGACCGGCGAGCTCGGGCTCGAGGCCAGCGCGGTGAACCCCTCCGGCGCCTCGAAGACGGCGTCCCGGTGACTCATCCAGCAACTCTGCTCCTCCGGCAGACCACCCAGTAGCTTGCCGCCGCCATCGCGCAGCACCAGCTCGGTACGCCCGAACTCCCCACTCTCCGCCGACTCAACCTTGCCCCCGAGCGCAAGCACCATCGCCTGCATCCCGTAACAAATGCCCAGCATCGGAACGTCCAGATCAAGCAACTGAGTCGGGAACGTCGGCGCCCCCGGCTCGTAGACAGAAGCCGGACCACCCGAAAGCACCAGCCCCTTCGGCTTCCGCTCCCTGATCTTCTCGATCGGAGTATTCGCCGGAAGCAACTCAGCAAAGACCCCACACTCCCGGATCCGACGGGCAATCAACTGCGAATACTGCCCCCCGAAATCGAGGACCAGTACCTCCTCGACAGCCCTACCTCCGGCGGGTGGCACGGTAGGGGGGACCCCCACCTGCGCAGTTGCAGGAGGGGGTGGGTCCCCTGCCGTGACAGGACCCGCCGGCCGGAGCACATCCGAACTACTAGTCATCCGAAACGGCAACTCCGGTAGAGACAGCGGCCCGACCGTTAGAGCCCATCCCCACCGACTGCTCGTTCTGCAACTTCTTCCCCTCGCTCATCAGCGCCGGCGCAACCATCACCTCGGCCCGCTGGAAGGAGCGAATGTCCTCGTAGCCGCAGGTGGCCATCGAGGTTTTCAGCGCCCCCATCAGGTTGAAGGTGCCGTCGTTCTCCTTAGCCGGGCCGAGGAGGATCTCCTCCAGCGTCCCGTCCTGCTTGGTCGAGACGCGGGTGCCGCGCGGCAGCGAGGGGTGGAACGTCGCCATCCCCCAGTGGAAGCCGCGGCCGGGCGCCTCCTTGGCGCGAGCCAGAGGCGAGCCGATCATCACCGAGTCGGCGCCGCAGGCGATCGCCTTGGAGACGTCACCGCCGGTCCGCATGCCGCCGTCGGCGATCACGTTCACGTACTCGCCGGTCTCCAGCATGTGCTGGGCACGGGCAGCCGCGACATCGGCGATCGCCGTCGCCTGCGGGACTCCGATCCCGAGCACGCCGCGGGTGGTGCAGGCGGCGCCGGGGCCGACGCCGACGAGGACGCCGACGGCGCCGGTCCGCATCAGGTGCAGGCCGGTCGAGTAGGAGGCGCAGCCACCGACCACGGTCGGCACCGGGACCTCGGCGATGAACTCCTTCAGGTTGAGCGGCTCGACCGTGGTCGAGACATGTTCGGCCGAGATCACCGTCCCCTGGATGACGAGGATGTCGAGACCGGCCTCGACCGCCACCTCGTAGTGCTCGCGCACTTTCTGCGGCGTCAACGACCCGCAGGCGACCGCGCCGCGGGCCTTGACCTCCTCGACCCGCTTGGCGATCAGCTCGGGCTTGACCGGCTCGGTGTAGATCTGCTGCATCAGCCGCGTCGCTTCGTGCTTGGGAGCGGCGGCGATCGTCTCCAGTTTCTCCTCGGCGTTCTCGAAGCGGGACCAGATCCCCTCCAGGTTCAGGACCCCGAGGCCGCCCAGCTCGTTGACCAGCACCGCGGTCTCGGGGCTGACCACCCCGTCCATCGCCGAGGCAACCAGCGGCAACTCGAAGCGGTAGGGACCGAGGGTCCAGCTGATGTCGATGTCGTCAGGATCGCGCGTCCGGCGGGAAGGAACGATCGCGATGTCGTCGAATCCGTAAGCGCGGCGACCCTTCTTACCGCGGCCGATTTCGATTTCCAAGTTAGTCCTCCAAGGCGTGGCGTTGAAATAGCCAGCCTACACTTCGGCGGGGACCTCCAAGTCGTGCACGGAGACCTCGCCCAGCAGTCTCTCCACCTGGTTGCGGTCGACGGTGCCGGCGCCGAAGTGCTGGGTCGACTCCGCCCCGCAGGCGACGCCGTAGGCGAGGCAATCCTCCGGCGAGCGCCCGTCGTAGCGGGCGGCGACGTAGCCGGCGAGGAAAGCGTCGCCCGAGCCGACGGTCGAGACCGGCTCCAGCGGCTCGGTGTGGACCTCCAGCAATCTGCGGGATGAACCCTCGCCGACGGCGGCGACGCAGCCCTCGGGACGGGTGATCGCCGCCTCCCCCGCCCCCAGCCGCACCAGCTCCAGCAGCCCCTGCGCGAGGTCGCCGCGGTCGGCGAACTCCTGGCCGACCAGCTCCTCGGCCTCGCGCTCGTTCGGCGTCACCATCGAGGCGCCGGCGCGGACCCCCTCCAGCATCGCCTCGCCCTCGGCGTCGAGCACGACCGGGATGCCGCGACGGGAGAGGTCGCTGATCAGGCGCGCGTAGAGATCGTCTCCCGCTCCCGGCGGCACCGAGCCCGCCAAGACGCAGAGCTTCGCGCCGCCGGCGAGGTAGGCGATCCGCTCGAAGAGCCGCTGTACCTCCTCGGGGCTGACGGCGGGCCCGCGCTCGTTGATCTCGGTCTGCTCCCCGGAGGTGGGGTCGATCACCGCAAGGTTGATCCGGGTCTCGGAGGCGATCCGGGTGAAGTCGGTCAGCACCGATTCCTCCTGAAGCTGCTCCAGCATCCGGGTCCCGGTCGGACCGCCGACGAAGCCGGTTGCGATCACCGGCCGGCCGAGCAGGTTGAGCGCGCGGGCGACGTTGACGCCCTTGCCCCCCGCCACGGTCCGGCTCTCCACCGCCCGGTGGCGGCGGCCGAGGCGGAAATTCGGCACGGCGACGGTGCGGTCGATCGCCGCGTTCAAGGTCACGGTGAGGATCACTTGGCGATCACCCGAACTCTCTCCTCGCTTCGTCCCTGCGAGCCATCCGGCGCAACAGGATTGCCGAAATGATGAGTATCACGAAAGCCCCGATCGCAACAGGTATCCAGTTGTCTGCGACGAAGCCGCGGGCGCGGTCGAAGGCGCTCGCCTTGGGGATCGAGCGGCCGCTGCGCAGGGAGACGCTGCCGGCCTTGCGGCCATCGACGAAGACCGTGGCGCGGCCGAGTTTCTTGCCACGGCGCAGGGGCCCCTCGACCTCGTGCGGAGCGGAGACCTGCACTTCCAGGTGCTGGCCACGGCGCACGCCTACGACGAGGGTCCGCTCGGCGCGCAGCGGAAGCTGGCCGCCGGAGTAGCGGATATCCGGGTCGGCGAGGTCCTGCCCAGCGCGAATCGGTCGCCTGTGGCCGTACTGACTGAACCCCCACTTGAGCAGGTCGAGGCTGTCGTCGAAGCGTTCTTCGTCGGTCCAGGTGCCGATCACGACCGAGACGAGGCTGACCCCGTGCCGCTGCCCCGAGCCGACGAGCACGTACCGGGCTCCGAAGGTGTGGCCGGTCTTCACCCCGGTCACCCAGGGCGCCATCTCCAGCAGCTCGTTGATCGTCTCGATCCGCCGCCGCGGGTGGACACTGGTGAGAACTGCCTTCCGGGAATCGGCAATCCTGGCGAAGGCGGGGATCTGCAGCAGGTGCCGCGTCAGCGTCATCAGGTCGAGCGCGGAGGAATAGTTGCCCTTCTGGTCGAGGCCGACCGGGTTGGCGAAGTGCGTGTGAGAGAGGCCAAGCGCCGCGGCGTAGCGGTTCATCTCGGCGACGAAGCCCTTTTCCGAGCCGGCGGCGTCGATCGCCAACGTGTGGGCGGCGTCGTTGCCGCTGCGCAGGATCAGCCCGTAGAGGAGGTCGCGAACGCTGATCCGCTGCCCCGTCC
>JBQCEW010000213.1:0-2747 GCA_051959815.1 Solirubrobacterales bacterium | reverse complement strand
CAACGAAGCCTCGCGGGCGGTCGAGCTGGCGCAGCGGATCGAGCGCGGCGACATCGTCGCCGTGGTGTCCGACGCGGGGATGCCGGGGATCTCCGACCCCGGCTACAAGCTGATCCGCCGCTGCGTCGAGCGCGACCTCGAGGTGACGGTGCTGCCGGGGCCCTCGGTGGTGCCGGTGGCGCTGGTTGCTTCCGGCCTGCCGACCGACAAGTGGCGCTTCGAGGGCTTCCTGCCGCGGCGGGCGGGGGAGATGGAGCGGGTCCTGCGCTCGGCCGAGACCGTCGTCGCCTTCGAGAGCCCGCGCCGCGTCGGCGAGTCCCTGGCCGCGTTGGCCCAGCTCGCTCCCGACCGCGAGGCCGCCGTCTGCCGCGAGCTGACCAAGGTCCACGAGGAGGTCGCCCGCGGCACCCTCGGTGAGCTAGCCCGCCGCTTCCGCGGCGACGTCAAAGGCGAGATCGTCCTAGTCATCGCCCCCGCCGCCTCCTCCGAGCACGACAAAGACGTCGGCTTCGCCGTCGACGCCCTCCGCCACCTAGTCCAATCCGGCGCCCGCCCCCGCGCCGCCGCCTCAGTAGTAGCCGCCCTCACCGGCACCCGAGCCAACGACCTCTACAAGGCGCTGACCGGCCGCGAGGCGCGCCGCTAGCGCGAGTCTGTCTCAGGGTCCGCTATACGGACACTCAGACAGACTCGCCGAGAGTCGCTAGCTTCCGGGATCTCCGATGAGCTCAAAAAGCTTCTACGTCACCACTCCCATCTACTACGTCAACGCGGAGCCGCACTTGGGGCACGCTTATTCGACGATGGCTGCGGATGTGCTGGCTCGGCATCATCGGCAGCGTGGGGAGGACGTGTTCTTCTTGACGGGGACGGATGAGCATGGGGAGCCGGTGGAGAACGCGGCTAAGAAGGCGGGGGTCTCGCCGCAGGAGCTGGCGGATCGGAATGCGGCGAAGTTCGAGGGGCTGATGCCGACGATCGGGTCGACCAATGATTTTTTTATTCGGACCTCTGATCCGCGGCACATGGAGAAGGTCGCGGAGATCATGCAGCGCGTTTATGACAACGGCTGGGTGACCAAGGGCGTCTACGAAGGCTGGTACTGCCCTCGCTGCGCCGACTTCAAAACGGAGCGGGAGCTGGGACCCGGCAACACCTGCCCGATCCACGAGATCCCGCTGGAGCGCGAACGGGAGGAGAACTGGTTCTTCAAGCTCTCCGCCTTCCAGGGGCAACTGGAAGGCCTTTATGAGGAGCGGCCGGACTTCGTCGTGCCTGATTTCCGGCGCAACGAGGCGCTCTCCTTCATCAAAGGCGGGCTCGAAGACGTCTCGCTCTCGCGGCCGAACCTGAAGTGGGGGCTGCGGCTGCCCTGGGACCCCGAGCAGCGGATGTACGTCTGGTTCGACGCGCTTCTCAACTACGTGACCGCGCTGACCTTCGCCCGCGAGGGTGAGGACCTGACCGAGCGCTTCTGGCCCGCCGACCTGCACGTGATGGCGAAGGACATCCTCAAGTTCCACGCGGTGATCTGGCCGGCGCTCTGCTTTGCCGCCGACCTCGAGCCGCCGCAGCGGATGGTGATCCACGGCTACCTGCTAATGGGCGAAAAAAAGATGTCGAAGAGCCTGGGGAACGTGCTCGACCCGTTCGAGGTGATCGAGCGCTTCGGTGCCGACGCCCTGCGCTTCTACCTCTTCCGCGAGGTCAGCTTCGGCCAGGACGGTTCGATTTCCACCGCCGGCTTCGAGCAGCGCTACGAGACCGAGCTCGCCAACGACTACGGCAACCTCGCCAGCCGGGTGCTGGCGATGGTCGACCGCTACCGCGACGGCGTTGTGCCGGCGGCGCAGGTCGACGCCACCCTCGCCGAGGACTTCGAAGGTGCGGTCGCCCGCTTCAGCGAGCTGCTCGACAAGGCCGAGCTGACCCAGGCCCTCGACGTCGTCTGGGCCCTGGTCCGCCGTCTCAACCGCTTCGTCGAGGAGACGAAGCCGTGGGAGCTGGCCAAGGACGAGGCCGACCCCGAGCGCCTCGACGAAGTCCTCTACAACCTTGTCGAGGGGTTGCGGGTGACGACGCTCCTGCTCGTTCCCTACCTGCCGCAGACGAGCGAGACGCTGCTGGCGGCGCTGGGCGAGGAGTCGCGGGAGCTGGCGGAGCTGGGATCGCGCGAGGGCGGCCAGAAGGTCGAGCGAGTCAACCCGCTGTTCCCGAAGATCGAGACGCCCGCCTGAGCCCGATGGCAGGCCCCGTCCTCGCCGTCTCGGAGCTGCACAAGCGCTACGGGAGGCAGGCGGCGCTCGCCGGCATCGACCTTGAGGTCGATGCGGGGCAGCTCGTCGGGCTGCTGGGCCCGAACGGCGCCGGCAAGTCGACGCTGACGAAGATCGCCTGCGGCCTGGTTCGCCCCAGCGGCGGCCGGGTCGAGGTGCTGGGGCACCCGGCCGGCTCGCCGCGAGCGCGTGAGGCGCTTGGCTACCTGGCCGAGCTCTTTCGCTTCCCGGGATGGCTGACGGCGGCCGAGCTGCTGCGCTTCCACCAGCGCCTCGTCGGCTCCCGCGGCGGCGAGGCCGAGCGGCGCGAGCTACTCGACCTGGTCGAGCTCGGCGACGCCGCCGGCAAGCGGGTCGAGGCGATGTCGAAGGGGATGCAGCAGCGGCTCGGGATCGCGCAGGGGGGGGGGGGGGAGGCCCGCCCACAACAAACAAAAAAAACACACACCCCCCCCACACCCCACGGCCCGG
>JBQCEW010000212.1:0-4387 GCA_051959815.1 Solirubrobacterales bacterium | reverse complement strand
CGAGATCAGTTGCGGCCGGCGGAAGGTCTGTCGGATCGAGCGAGCGCCCAGCGCCCGCACCACCCGCGCCCCGGTCGCGAGGTCGCTCATGCCGGAGCCGCCTCCTCGTCGGCGCTCTCCTCGGTCGCGTGTTACTCGCCTTCGAGGTGGTGGCCGGTCTTGGCAACGAAGACGTCGTCGAGCGTCGGGCGGACCAGCTCCAGCGACTCGACCGCGACCCCCGCCTCGTCCAGGGCACGCACCACCCGCGGGATATCGGCGGCCCCCTGCTCGACCTCGAGCAGGACCCGCTTGCCGTCCTTCGGCGGCCGCAGCCGGCCGAGCTCCCGGACCGCTCGCTCCGCCTCCGCGACTGACCCCTCGCCGACCAGCAGCTCGATGTGGGGGTTGCCGACTTCGCCCTTCAGCGACTCCGGCGTCCCCTCGGCGACGATGCGCCCGCTGTCGATGATCCCGACGTTGTCGGCGAGCTGGTCCGCCTCCTCGAGGTACTGCGTGGTGAGGAAGACGGTGGTACCGTCGTCGTTCAGCGCCTGTACCTCCTCCCAGATCGTCTTGCGGCTGACGGGATCCAGGCCGGTGGTCGGCTCGTCGAGGAAGAGGACGCGCGGTTCGTGCACAAGCGCGGCGGCGAGGTCGAGCCGCCGCTTCATCCCGCCCGAATAGCCGCCGACGCGGCGGTCGGCGGCGTAGCCGAGGTCGACCCGCTCCAGCAGCTCGTCGGCGCGTTTGCGCCCGGCGCCGGTCGGCAGCCCCTGCAGGGTCGCCTGCAGCCGGATCAGCTCACGACCGGTCATCAGCGGGTCGAGCGCCGCTTCCTGCAGCGCCACCCCGATCGAGGCGCGTACCTGGCGCGCCTCTCCGACGACGTCGTAGCCGGCGACGCTGGCGCGGCCGCCGGTCGGCAACAACAGCGTCGTCAGCATCCGCACCGTAGTCGTCTTGCCCGCGCCGTTGGGGCCGAGGAAGCCGTAGATCTCGCCCTCGTCCACCTGTAGGTCGATCCCCTGCACCGCGAGGACCTCGCCGAAGGCGCGCTCGAGCTGCTCGACCGCGATCGCAGGCATCGCTAGGCCTCCGAGGGCTCGCCCTGCGCCAGCGGCGGCACCGCCTCGACCCAACGGCGGCCGTTGGCCCGCTCCAGCGCCTCGGCCGCGTCGAGCAGCAGCTCGTCCCGCCCCCAGGCCGCCTGCAGCTGCAGGGCGATCGGCAGACCTTCGGAAGATCCGACCGGAACGCTGACGGAGGGAATGCCGGTGAGGTTGGCGAGGGCGCCGCCGCGGACGTTGGCGGCGTCGGCGGTGAGGGTGCCGGAGGGAAGCTCGACCAGCGGGGCCTCCAGGGGCGGCGCCACCGCCGGCACCGTCGGCCAGGCGATCACGTCGACCTCCTCGAGGGCGGCAGCGAGCCGCTGTCGCGCGATCGTCCGCACCTGGTGCGCCTTCACCGTTGCTGCGGCCGGCAGCATCAGCCGGTACTTGAGCAGGCCGCGGCCGATCGGGCTCAGCTCCGGGTCGAGTTCGTTGAGGCGCTGCGGGGTGACGCCGCCTAGGCTCTCGCTGTTGGCGATCAAGACCGTCGCCAGCGTCGCCGCCGGCAGTTCCGCCAGCTCGACCTCGCGCACCTCGCCGCCGGTCGCGCGGCGCAGGTCCTCGATTGCCGCCTCGCAGGCCTCGCGCACGGCGGGCGCCACGTCTTCGGAGACCTCGTCGCGGATGATCCCGATCCGCAGCCCCTGCATCTCGCCCGCCCGCAGTTCCTCCCCATAGAGGACCGAGCCGAGCAGCCGGCAGTCCCCGGCGTCGGCGCAGAGGGGACCGGAGACGATCGTGGTCGAGACGCCGGCCATGTGGTGACCGTCCATCGCCGAGCGGCCGTAGGTCGGCTTCAGGCCGGTGAGGCCGCAGTAGGCGGCGGGGTAGCGGATCGAGCCGACCCCGTCGGCGCCGACCGCGCCGGCGACGAGGCGGGCGGAGACCGCGCTTGCCGGGCCGCTGGAGGAGCCACCCGGGCAGCGCTCCGGGTTCCAGGGGTTGCGGGCAGGTCCGTAGACGGAGACGTTGCCGGTGCTGCTGGCGCCGAGCTCGTGCATGTTGCCGACGCCGACGATCACCGCACCGGCGTCGCGGAGGGCGCGGTAGGGGCCGGATTCGCCGGGCGCGGGCGTCGCGAGCATGTCGGCGGCGCCGAAGCGCTGCGCCCGCCAGGGCAGCGGCCACTCGTCCTTGATCACGACCGGAGCGCCGTGGAGCGGCCCGGCCGGCGCCTGCGCGAGCATCTCCCGCGAGCGCTCCGGGAAGGTCTCGACGACGGCGTTGATCGCCGGGTTGCGCGACTCGATCCGCGCCAGCGCCGCCTCCAGCAGCTCCTGCGCGTCGACCTCGCCGGCGGCGATTGCCGCCGCCTGGTCGCGCAGGGAGAGGTCGAGCGGCTCGCTCATCGGCTCGGCGGCGCCTGCGAGAGGTCGGGATCGGGTTCCGGCGCCGCGGCGCTGGTGTCGAGGGCGAGCAGCTCGAGGATCGGCGGCCAGAACGTCTCGTGGGCGACGCGCATCACCGCCAGCTCGATCTCGTCCGCCTCGACCCCGAAGGCAGCGAGAGCCGCGGGGATGAATTCGTCTGCGTTGTTTGAAGCCTCCATCTGGCTGCGGACCCTACCGTGACGCTCTCGCGGCGCTCTGGCCGGGATCGTGCAAATGCGCCGGCAACGCCGCATCCGGCCGAGGCGAACGGCAAGATTGGGCCGCAACTGGGCTTTAGAGCCCGTGTTGCCACATTCGATGCGTTTCGCAGAGACCGACACCTCGTCCCGCCGCGCCTGGGCGCTGCTCCTGGCCGCTACCTGCCTGCTGGCGGCCCTCGTCGCGATCGCCGCGCCGCGGGAGGCGGACTCGGCGCCGCTGCGGGTCGTCGTCCTCGGCCAGACCTCGGAAACGCCGCCGGCTTCCTGCCCGGGCAAGATCGTCAACAACGTCGAGATCACCCCCTGCCGGGTTGAGGGCCACGTGACCGGCTTCCAGGCGATCGCCGATGGCGTGGCGCGCCCCTACGAGGCCCCCTTCGAAGGCAAGATCGTCGCCTGGTCGATCACCCTCGCCAAACCGTCGACCACGGAAACGAAAACCACCACCGACGAGGTGAGCTTCTTCAACGACTTCCTCGGCACCCCGTCGGAGGCCCGGATCGGAGTCCTGCGCCCAGTCGAAAACACCAATCCCCCTAAGTACACCCTGGTCCGCCAGAGCCCGATCGAGGTCCTCAACCCCTACTTCGGCAGCACCCCGATCTTCGTCCTCGACCATCCCCTCACGGTCCTCCAGGGCCAGATCGTCGCCCTCACCGTCCCCACCTGGGCGCCGATGTTCGCCTTCAACGTCTCCGCCGAAAACACCTGGCGCGGCAGCCGCCTCCCCGAACACTGCTCTTCCAAGGAAGACATCCAGAACGGCCACCCCCAGCAGGGCGTAGGCAAGACCAAGACCTACGGCTGCTACTACTCGAACGCCCGCCTGCTCTACACGGCCACGCTCGTTAAAAAACCGTAGCGAAACTGGCGCAGAATCCTTAGTTTCTGCGCGCCACGCGTGCGCCCGCGAGCTTCAGCATCGACGCGATGCTCGTCCTCGCATTGATGATTGGTCAAGCCCTAGGTCTCCCGGAGGTAGAAAATCCGATTCCGGATCGGATCAACATCACTGCTCCGTTCCTGGCGGCGGGCATGGGCGGCGCTCTTGCCGGGCTTGTCTTCGTCTTCTCCCCTCAAGCGAGGCGGGAGCGAGCCATGAGGATTTGGGGGCTAGTCGGTTTTGCGATCGGCGGAGCCTTCTACCTGTTCGCGCTCATCGTTCAGCTAATCTCTGAGCTATGAAATCTTTTGTCAGAAAAATCGGAGAAGATGAGCGGTGGCTCGCCACTGTGGCCGGGCTACTCGGAGTCCTGCTCTGGCTCGCTGCGGAAGCAACCAACGAACTCGCCTATTTGCTCCTCTATGCAGCCCTGGCGATCCAATACGCCAGAAAGTGGAAACGGCAGATCGCCGAGAAGAGGTCTAAAGCGCTTCCTGACGCAGCCCGCAGTACGGGCAGTCGCTCACATCCAGCCCAATGAGCTGGTCGCAGCGGCGGCAGGCGCGGAGGTTTTCCGGGCTGCGGGGAAGTGACGAGACGGAGGGGGCAAGCGGCAGGACCATGGCCACCGGCTCCATCTCCTCGCCGGTCTCGCGGTCGACGTATACGGAGCCCGGTTCGGCGTGGGCGATTGCCTCCCGGCCCGAGGCCGCGGCGCGCATCCGGTAGAGCTGCTTCTCGTTCATCGCCGCGAAGACTAGATGATTGGTTCCCGGCTGGGGTGCGACCGGGGGAGCGCCCGGCCGAGCAGATCAAGGACGC
>JBQCEW010000211.1:0-7099 GCA_051959815.1 Solirubrobacterales bacterium | reverse complement strand
TCCACGCCCGGCTCGCGGCGAAGATGCCGCGCCTGGCGAACGCGCTCACCCACGCGCCGGGCGTCTCGCGCCTGGTCAAGCGCGCCGGCGGGGTCAGCCCCGACCGCGAGCTGCCGCGCTTCGCCGAAGAGACCTTCAAGGAATGGTTCCGCCAGCGCGGCGCAGTCAACCCGAACGGGGACCCCGTCGTCCTCTTCCCCGACACCTTCAACAACTTCCTCCACCCCGAGACGATGCGGGCCGCGGTCGCGGTGATCGAGGACGCCGGCTTCCGCGTCGTCGTGCCCGAGCCCGAGCTCTGCTGCGGGCGCCCCCTTTACGACTACGGAATGCTCGACACCGCGAAGCGGTTCTGGCGGCGGATGCTCGACACCCTCGCCCCGCACATCCGCGAGGGGGTGCCGGTGGTCGGGATCGAGCCGAGCTGCGTCGCCGCCTTCCGCGACGAGCTGCCGAACCTGCTCTACGACGACGAGGACGCGAAGCGGCTCTCGCTGCAGACGCTGACCCTGGCCGAGCTGCTGCAGCGCCACGCGCCGGACTGGGAGCCGCCGCGGATCGAGCGGCGGGCGATCGTCCACGGCCACTGCCACCAGGAAGCGGTGATGGGGATGAGCGCCGAGAAGGAGCTCTACGAACGGCTCGGGCTCGACTTCGAAGTGCTCGACTCCGGCTGCTGCGGCCTCGCCGGCTCCTTCGGCTTCGAGCGCGAGCACGACGAGATCTCCCGCGAGATCGGCGAGCAGCGGCTGATGTCGGCGGTGCGGGAAGCGCCCGCCGAGGCGCTGCTGATCGCCGACGGCTTCTCCTGCAAGACCCAGATCGAAGAGATGACCGGCCGCCGCGCCGTCCACACGGCCGAGGCGATCAGCTCGGCGCTGACCCAAGAGGGCACTCGCTGATGTGTCAGAGCTCTGACCTGCTTGCAAAGGGGCGTCGTACCGCTTCTACGCTTAAAGGAATGACGAGCGTCGTGGTGCCGCAGCTGGATCCGGACTTACTGGGAGGGATGGCCGAACCGCGACGCTCGCGGGCCTTGCGCGCCTGCCAAGCGGAGGCCCTCGAGCTGCCGCGAGGAGAGTGGCGGCCCGACCCGGCCAGCTTCGACACCGCCGGCTTCGGGTTGCTTGTCCTCTCGGGCGCCCTCTGCCGGCGGGTCGTGCAAAGCGAGTGCTACGGGGCGGAGCTGATCGGGCCGGGGGACCTGATGCGGCCATGGGACCAGATCCGCGACTGGTCGAGCATCCCGGTCGAATCGAGCTGGCAGGTTCTCCAGCCGACCCGGCTGGCGATTCTCGACAGCGACTTCGCCCGGCGCGCGAGTCCGTATCCCGAGGTCGCCACGGAGCTGATGCGGCGCGCCCTCGTCCGCTCGCGCTACCTGACGATCCTCGTCGCGATCATCGGCCAGCGCCGGATCGAGACGCGGCTGACGATGCTGTTCTGGCACCTCGCCGACCGCTTCGGGACGCTGCGGGGCGAGTGGGTCGAGATCCCTGTGCCCCTGACCCACAGCGCACTGGCGGAGCTGGTCGCCGCCCGCCGGCCCTCGGTGACGACGGCCCTCTCGCGGCTGCACCAGCGCGGGATCCTCGTCCGCGAGCAGGGCACCTGGCGACTGCACGCCACCGTTCCCCCGGAGTTGGTCGACGGCCTAGCCGGCGGAGAGCTTGACGGCGCACTCGAGCAGGAGAGCGTGGACGAAGGACTGCGGCAGGTTGCCACGTAGCTGACGCTGGCGGACGTCGAACTCCTCGGAGAAGAGCCCGGGGGTGCCGCAGGCGGCGCGGTTGCGCTCGAACCAGGCGAGAGCGAGCGGCATGTTGCCCTGCTGGGCGTAGGCGAGGGCGAGCCAGAAGCCGCAGAGCAGGAAGGCGCCCTCGGCCTGTCCCAGCGGCACCTCCTCGGCTTGGAAGCGGTAGCAGTAGCCGTCCTCGGCGAGCTCGGCGGCGACCGCTTCCAGGGTGGCGAGCGAGCGCGGGTCCTCGGCGGTGCGCTGCCAGCGGCCGGATGGGCCGAGACTGGTGGCGGCCGTCTCGGCAACCAGCTTGTCGGCGAGCGCGAGCCAGGCGGCGGGCTGCTCGTGGCCGGGGGCATGACGGGCGATCTGCCGCAGGCCAGCGGCGCAGATCAGCCGGCTGTGGGTCCAGAGCGCCGGTTCGAGCTCCCAGATCCCGGCGTCGGGCTCCTGCCGGCGCCGCTCGATCGTCTCCACCGCGAGCTCGGCGGCGCGCCAGCCGTCGGCGTCGAGGTGGTCGTGGCGGGCAGCGGTGGCGAGCAGCAGCAGGACCTCGCCGAAGACGTCGAGCTGGAACTGGTCGTGGACGCGGTTGCCGATCACGTCGTCGCCGCCCGGATATCCCGGCAGGTCGAGCGTCTTTTCCCGCGGCACCGGCTCGCCGGCGACGGTGTAGGCGGGGATCAGGTCGGGACCGTCGGCGAGAACGCGCTCGACCGCGAAGCGGACCGCGTCGTCCATCAGCCGGTGGGGGCCGAGGGCGCCGACCGCCTGTCCCGCGTAGCACTGGTCCCTGATCCAGGCATAGCGATAGTCGTAGTTGCGGCCCCGCGCGGCCCGCTCCGGCAGCGAGGTGGTCGCCGCCGCGACCATCGCCCCGCTCTCGCTGGTCAGGCCGCTCATCACGAGGTAGGCGTGCTCGGCGTCGCGGGTGGCGAGGCAGTCGCCGACGTCCGGCGCCCGCCCTCGCCACTCCTCCTCGGTCGCGTCCCAGAGCTCCTCGGCCGGGTGCGGAGGCGCCGGTGCCTCTCCATGCTGGAGGGCGAGGACGAGGTCGCGTTCCTCCCCCGCTTCCAGCTCCAGCTCCATCGCCAGCGCCCGCTCGCGCGCGCCGCCGTCGGTCGGCTTCGCCTCGGCGGCTCCGAGCCAGCGCATCCGCGCCTCGCCAAGCTCGGCAGACCATGCCCCGTCCGCGTCCTGGCGCAGCCGCGCCATCCCGTGGCGGTCGAAGCCGGCGCCGCCGGCCAGGGCAACCTGCAGGCGGGCCGGACCCTTCACCGCCATGATCCGCCGCAGGACCACCGCCCGGTTCGGCGCCGCCGGCAACGCCAGCGCCTCCCGGCACTCGACGATCCCCTCCTCGGTGATCCAGCGGCTGCGCCAGATCAGCGTGCCGGGCTCGTAGTAGCCGCCCCAGACGAAGCGGCCCTTCGGGGCGACCGTGTAGCTGCTGGTGCCGCCGATCAGCGAGCAGAAGACGGCGTCGTCGTGCCAGCGCGGGAAGCACATCCAGGCGAAGTCGCCGCGCGGGCCGACGAGGACGCCGCGCTCGCCGTCGGCCAGCAGCGCGTAATCGCGGAGGGCGTGCGGGTAGGAGGCGGGGCGGCTCACCGCTCGGCGCGCGCGACCAGACCGGCCGCCCCGGCGAGCGCCGCTGCCCCGGCGGCCGCGAGCAAGCCGCGGTGCTTGCTCGCCCACCACTGCGGGCTGCGCTCGTGGGCCTTGTCGCTGAAGCGGCCGCGGGCGCCGCGGTCGCCCGGCTGCGGCTCCATCAGGTTGCCCTCTTTGTTCTGCTGGTCCGGCGGGCCTTCGGTCTGCTGTCCCTTGACAGCGGTCCGCGCCAGGTACCACTCGGCGATCCGGGGAGCGAATTTGCTGCCGAGGACGGTGTAGACGGTGGAGATGCCGACGTAGACCTGCCGGCGGCGGTGATGCGCGGCCCAGTGCACCGCGTCGGCGGCAATCTCCGGCTGGTTGATCGGCGCGACCGGCTGCGGGTGGCCGGGGGTCTTGGCCCGGCAGTGGTCGAACTGCGGCGTGTTGACACCCGGCAGGTGGACCATCGAGACGTGGACGTTGGAGCCCTTGTGCTTCAACTCCGTCCGCACCGAATCGAAGAAGCCCTTCGCCGCGTGCTTGGCGCCGCAGTAGGGCGCCTGCAGAGGGATCCCCTGGAAGGCCAGAGCCGACCCCACCAGCACGATCGCGCCCCGGTCCCGCGGCACCATCCGCTTCAAAGCGGCCCGCACCCCCCAGACCATCCCGTGGTAGGTGACATCCGTTGCCCGTCGGTACTCCTCCGGCTCGATGTCCTCGAAGAAGGCAAAGACCGTAGTCATCGCGTCGTTCACCCAGACGTCGATCGGCCCCAGCTCCCGCTCAACCCGCTCCGCCGCCGCCTCCACCGCCTCCGGATCAGCCACGTCCGTCGGCACCACCAACGCCGTCCCCCCCGCCGCCTCCACGTCCCGCCGCGCCCCCTCCAGCCCGTCCTCCCCCCGCGACAACAACCCCACCTTCCACCCGTCCTCCCCAAACCGCCGAGCAATCGCCCGCCCCACCCCGGCCCCCGCCCCGGTGACGACCACGACTTTTGCCTGCTCGGCGGGCACGAGGGGTAGTTACCCGTCGCCCCTGACCATGAACCGGAAACACCGTCTCACCTCTGACAAAGCAAGTGTCGCTTTTGTGGCCCTATAGGACGACAAAAGCGACACTGCTCAGTTTGACGGCGGTGGTCACCAAGCGACAGTGACTCGGCTGGGCTCGTCCTCGACCAAGGCGCCGATGCGGGTACCGGTCATCTCGGCTCCCGGAGGGACGGCGGCGAGAAGGCCGCCGGAGGTCATCGCGTCGGTGAGGAGGGCGCGGCGCTCGGGGGGGACGTGGTCGGACCAGGTGGTGAAGCGCTCGGCGTCGGCGGCATTGCGGCGGCTGCCGCCGGCTTCGGCGCGGTCGGAGACGGCGAGCTCCAAGGCGCCGGGGAGAGCGGGGACGGCGGCGGCGTTGAGTTCGGCGCTGAGGCCGCTTGCCTCGCACATCTCGTGCAGGTGGCCGAGCAGGCCGAAGCCGGTGACGTCGGTGAGGGCGTGGGCGCCGCAGGCGCGGGCGGCCTCGGCGGCCTCGGCGTTGAGGGTGGTCATCGCCTCGACCGCGGCCTCGATCCAGGCCGGCTCGGCGATGCCGCGCTTGGCGGCGGTGGTGATCAGCCCCCCTCCCACCGGCTTGGTCAGGTAGAGCTCGTCGCCCGGCTGGGCGCCGGCCGCGGTCAGCAGCTGATCGGGATGGACGACGCCGCTGACGGTCATCCCGTACTTCGGCTCGGGGTCGTCGATCGAGTGGCCGCCGCCGATCGCCACCCCCGCGGCCGCGGCGACCTCGGCGCCGCCGGCGAGGATCTCGGCCAGCACATCGCCCCCCAGCTTCTCCAGCGAGAAGGCAACGATGTTCAGGGCCAGAACCGGCCGCGCCCCCATCGCGTAGACATCGGAGAGCGCGTTGGTCGCGGCGATGCGGCCGAAGTCGCGCGGGTCGTCGACGATCGGCGTGAAGAAGTCGAGAGTCTGTACCAAGGCGAGCTCGTCGCTCAGCTTGTAGACGGCCGCGTCATCGGCGGGGTCGAGCCCAACCAGCAGCGAGGGGTCGGAGAAGGCCGGCAGCCCGGCCCGGATCTCCCGCAGCTCGGCCGCACCGATCTTGCAGGCGCAACCGGCGCCGTGGGAGAGTTCGGTCAGCCTGGGGCGATCGGGCGCTACTGCCATCGCATCGAGGGTAACCGGAAGCAGCCAGATGGAAACCGAGACGCAACACGGAGACGCCGCCGAGAGCCTGCGCCGCCTTCCCTCTGTGGAGCGGCTCGCTGCGCGCCTGTCGGAGGCGCCGCACCATCTCGCTGTCGCCGCTGCGCGGGAAGCGATCGAGGCCGCGCGTCAGACGGCGCTCAGCGGCGAGCCGGTCCCGAGCGAGGAGCAACTGGCCGTCGCAGCGGCGGAGCGGCTCGCGCGCCTGACCCGGCCGAGCCTGCGCCGGGTGATCAACGCCACCGGCGTCGTCCTCCACACCAACCTCGGCCGCACCCCGCTGGCGCCAGCCGCGGTCGCGCAGGTCGCCGAGATCGCAGCCGGCTACAGCAACCTCGAGTACGACCTCGAGAGCGGCGGTCGCGGCAGCCGCGGCGCGCACGTCGAGGCCCTGCTGCAGGAGCTGAGCGGCGCCGAGGCAGCGCTCGCCGTCAACAACAACGCCGCCGCGGTGATGCTGGCGCTGGCCGCCCTCGCCGGCGACGGCGAGGTGCTGGTCAGCCGCGGCGAGCTGGTCGAGATCGGCGGCTCCTTCCGCATCCCCGACATCCTCGCCCACTCCGGCGCCACCCTGGTCGAGGTGGGGACGACGAACCGCACCCGCCTCGCCGACTACGCCGCCGCGATCGGCGAGCGCACTACCGCGATCCTCCGCGTCCATCAGTCGAACTTCCGCAGCGTCGGCTTCACCGAGCAGCCGCGAGCCGACGAGCTGGCGGCGCTGGCGCGCGAGCGCGGGATCGCGATGGTCGACGACCTCGGCTCCGGGGCGCTGGGCGAGGTCCACGGCGAGCCGACCGTCCGCGCCGCCGTCACCGCGGGCGCCGACCTCGTCTGTTGTTCGGGCGACAAGCTACTGGGCGGCCCGCAGGCGGGCATCCTCTTCGGCCACAGCGAGGCCGTCGAGCGCTGCCGGCGGCACCCGCTCGCCCGCGCGATGCGACTCGACAAGCTGCAGCTCGCGGCGCTGGAGGCGACGCTGCGCCTGCATCGCGACGAGGGCCCGGCGGCGCTGCCGGCGCTGGCGATGATCGCGGCGCCGGAGGAGGAGCTGCGGCGGCGCGCCGAGGAGATGGTGGCGGCGATCGGCCCAGCGGCCGAGGTCGGCCGTGAGAGCGGCGCCCCCGGCGGCGGCTCCCTCGCCGACGTCGCCTTGGAGGGACCGGCCTGTCTGGTCGATCCCGGCGAGGTCGGGGCCGAAGACCTCCTCGCCCGCCTGCGCGAGAACGACCCGCCGGTGATCGCCCGCATCGTCCGCGACCGGGTCGTTCTCGACCCGCGGACGATGAGCGACGAGGAAGCCGCCACGGCTGCGGCGGCCGTGCGGAGCGCCCTCGCCTGAGATGGCGGCGAAGCCGCTGACGGTCGGCACCGCCGGCCACATCGACCACGGCAAGACGGCGCTGGTGCGGGCGCTGACCGGCCGCGACACCGACCGCCTCGCCGAGGAGCGCCGGCGCGGCATGTCGATCGAGCTCGGGTTCGCGGATCTCGACCTCGGCGAGCGCCGGCTCAGCCTTGTCGACGTGCCCGGCCACGAGCGCTTCGTGCGGACGATGAT
>JBQCEW010000210.1:0-3734 GCA_051959815.1 Solirubrobacterales bacterium | reverse complement strand
CCGAGACCTCGAGCGCGAGCGCGTTGACGATCCGGGCTCGCTGATGCTGGGCGATGAACTCACGCGGCAGCTGGTGCTGACCCGGAAGTGGACGCGGTGTTGACTTTTTTGCCACGAACGGAAGAGTACCTCAGTCGGGTCGCCGGGTCTTTTCAGCCCGTTTCCGGATACCGTTTAGGTACCAAAGCTAGACAAACCGTTTTCTCAATCGAACAGGACCGGGCGGGGACTTTGACCGGAAAACGTCAGCGCATCCTTCAAGGGATGCTCGAAGCAGTTGGCACCAAGGGCTACGAGCGGGCCACGGTCCAAGACGCTCTCGCCGCGGCCGGGCTCTACCGACAGGCCTTCTACGACTACTTCACCGACAAGGAAGATTGCTACCTGCAGGCGATCGACGCCGGTTGTGCCTGGATAGAGCTGGCGATGCGCGAAGCAGTCACGGGGCAGGGAACGTGGCGTGAACAGCTACGGGGGGCCCTGACCGGGCTCCTTTGCTTCCTCGACGATCAGCCGCAGGTGGGACGGGCGCTGCTGGTCGAGGTCCACGCCGCAGGGCCGGGGGCGGTGGACAGGCGAACAGAGGCGATGGAGCGGGCGTCCTCGCTGATGGACCGGGCCCGCGACGAAAGCGACGGGGAGGCGCCGGCGATCTCGGCCGAGGCGGTTGTCGCGGGGATCCTGGCGGTGCTCCACAGCCGCCTCTCGGCGAACCTGACAAGCGGCTACGCCAACCTGCTGCCGGAGTTGATGTACCTCGCCGTGCTCCCATATTTCGGGTCCGTCGTAGCTTCGGAAGAAATGCAGGCAGAGTGGGGCTAGCGGCTCTCGTCCTCCGGGGAGAGGTCGCCATGACGGCCCTCCCCGGCGGCGAAGCGGGCGGCTCCGCGGGCGGCGACGTCGAGCACCTCGTAGCCGAGGCGGCGCTCCAGCTCGAGGCCTTCATCGAGCGACAGGCTCGCTCCCTCAAGGGCGGCACGGCGATCGCTCAGCATCGTCTCCTGGGGAAAGGAGGCGATCCGCTCGGCCAGCTCCAGCGCCCGCTCGAGGTGGCGCCGCGGCTCGACAACCTGGTTGACGAGGCCGATCCGCGCCGCCTCCTCGGCCTCGACGGCTCGTCCGGTGAGGATCATCTCCAGCGCCCGCCCCATCCCGACGACGCGCGGCAGCCGCTGCGTGCCGCCGTCGATCAGCGGCACGCCCCAGCGTCGCTCGAAGCAGCCGAAGGTCGACTTCGGGGTGGCGAGCCGCAGGTCGCACCAGAGCGCCAGCTCCAGGCCGCCGGCGAGACACCAGCCGTCGATTGCCGCGATCGCGGGCTTGCTGGGAGTGAGGTGCGTGATGCCGAGCGGGCCGGCTGGATCGGTGACGTCGAGGTCCATCGCCTTCAGGTCCGCGCCGGCGCAGAAGGACTCGCCGCCGGCGCCGGTTAACACCAGCACTCTCGCCTCCGAGTCGGCCTCGAACCCTTCGAGCCCTTCCCGCAGGCCCTTCGCCGCGGCGGCGTTGATCGCGTTGCGGCGCTCGGGCCGGTCGATCGTCAGCACCGCGGTGGCGCCGCGTCGCTCGTAGCGGACCTCCGAGCTGCTCATCCGGAAGATCCTCCCACAGAGCTGTACAGCCGCAGCTTAGGTCGGCCGGCTACCCTCAGCGGATGCGCATCGACGAAATCATCGCTGAGCGGAGGCCGACCTTCTCGATCGAGTTCTTCCCGCCGAAGACGGCGGAGGCGACCGCGGAGCTCTACGAGACGGCGCGGGCGCTGCGCGAGCTGGAGCCCGACTTCGTCTCCGTGACCTACGGGGCGGGCGGCTCGACCCGCGACGGCACGGTCGAGATCACGACGGCGCTGAAGGACGAGATCGGCTTCGAGACGATGGCGCACCTGAGCTGCGTCGGCGAGACGACCGAGGGGTTGGCGCAGACGCTCGACCGGATCGAGGCAGTGGGGATCGAGAACGTCTTCGCGCTGCGCGGCGACCCGCCGCGCGGGCAGGAGGACTTCGTCCAGCCCGAGGGGGGGCTGGGCAGCGCTGCTGAGCTCGCCGCCTTTATCTCCGCCGGCTGGAAGTTCGGAATCGGCGGCGCCTGCTTCCCCGAGGTGCATCCGGAGGCGCCCGACCTGGAGACCGACCTGCGGTACCTGAAATCCAAGGTCGACGCCGGCGCCGGCTTCCTGATCACCCAGCTCTTCTTCGACAATCAGGTCTACTTCGACTTCGTGCGGGCGGCGCGGGCGCAGGGGATCGAGGTGCCGATCCTGGCCGGCGTCATCCCGGTCGCCAGCTTCGCGCAGACGAAGCGGATCTGCAGCCTCTGCGACGCGACGATCCCACCGGCGCTGGAAGCGGCGTTCGAGGCCGCCGGGGGCGATCCGGGGCGGGAGTTTGAGCTTGGGATCGCTTACGCGGCGCAGCAGTGCGCCGAGTTGCTGATCGCCGGCTGCCCGGGCATTCACTTCTACGCGCTCAACCGCGCGCCGGCGACGCTGGCGGTTCTGGGGGCGCTGAAGGCGTCGCGGCCGTGGGAGCGGGTGCGGGGGGACGCCGCCGAAATGGAGCGAGCTGAATAGTCTTAGGCGCTGATGGGGAAGGGCGAGCGAGAAAGGGAACGGCTCCGCGAAGAGCGGATCGAAGCCGAACAGCAGGCGACGAAGGGCGACCGCAGCCGCCTGATCATCGCCTACGCGATCGGCTCGGCCGTCGTGCTGGCGATCGCGGTGGTGATCTTCGTCCTGGTCAGCGGCGGTAGCGGCAGCAGCAAGGGCGACGCGCACATCAACCTCGACACCCAGGTGGGCTCCACCAACGGGGTGACGCCGGACGAACGCGAAGGCATCCCGCCGCCGCCGCCAAAGGTGGTCAACCTCGAAGAAGCGGCCGAAAAGGCGGGCTGCAAGCTGGAGCTGAAACTCGAAGACGAGGGGCACGAACACATCCCGCCGAAATCGCCGGAACCGAACTACAAGACCAACCCGCCGACCTCGGGCAAGCACGTCGAACCTCCCTACCAGCAGGCCGACGGCGCCTACCTCGAAGAACCGGAAGCGATCGACTACGTCCACTCGCTCGAGCATGGCCGGCTTGAGATCCAGTACTCGCCGAGCCTGCCGGAAAGGGCGCAGCTCGAACTGAAGGGCCTCTACGACACGATGTACGGGGCGACGCTGATGTTCCCGAACAAGAAAATGCCTTACGAGGTCGCGGCAACGACCTGGACCAACCTGATGGGCTGCCCCGAATACAAGGGTTCGATCACGCTCGACGCGATCCGCGCCTTCGGCAAGCAGACCTGGGGCAAATACGGCGGCGAGCCCGTCTTCGCCTTCAAATTCACCGGCCCGACCCCGGCCGAACCCGAAGAACCGGAAAGCTGAGCGGCGGCTCAGGCGCGGTAGGCGGGGAAGAAGCCGCCCGCGTCGCGACCGGCGGCGAGCCGGGCGTACTTCTCCTCGTCGCAGACCAGCTCCGAAGTTAGCCAGACCTGCTGGCGGTTGGCGAAACCGCGCTTGAACTCCTCGAGCGCGTCGCCGGCGGAGATGCCGCCGCCGAGGTTGAGCGGCAGGCCGAGGTCGGCGGAATGCTCGATAAGGCGGGTGACGACGTTCTTCATCGGCGCGTCGCGGAGGTGCGAATCGGCGCTGCCGCTGAGGTAGTAGTGGAGATAGCCATCGCTGATTGCGGCGATCGAAGCGGCGGGGACCTCGCCGCTCGGGGCGACGGCGAGAGCCAACC
>JBQCEW010000209.1:0-9226 GCA_051959815.1 Solirubrobacterales bacterium | reverse complement strand
CGACGCCGGAGCACATCGCCGCGATCCGAGCCCGGGTCGACGGCCCCACCCCCGGCGAACGCCCGGCCCCCGGCCCGATCGAGGTCTCCTCGATGATGACCTCCACCCCGCTCGTGCAGGAGCCGCGCCCGACCCTGGTCGGCGAGCGGGTCAACTCGCAGGGCTCGAAAAAGGCCAAGGAACTGCTGCTCGCCGACGACTACGACGGGCTTGTCCAGGTCGCCGAAGACCAGGTCGAAGGCGGCGCCCACGTGCTCGACACCTGCGTCGCCCTGACCGAGCGCCAGGACGAGGACGAGCAGATGAAGGCGGTCGTGAAGCGCATCTCCCTGACGCAGCCCGCTCCGATCCAGGTCGACTCGACCGAGCCCGAGGTGATCAAAGCGGCGCTGGAGCAGATCCCCGGCCGGGCGATCGTCAACTCGATCAACCTCGAGGCCGGCCGCGGCAAGGCCGACGTAGTGATCCCGCTGGCCAAGGCGCACGGGGCGGCCCTGATCGCGCTGACGATCGACGAGGTAGGGATGGCGAAGACGGCCGAGCGGAAGGTCGAGATCGCCAAGCGCACCCGCGACATCGCCTGCGAGGAGCACGGCCTCGACCCCGAGGCGCTGATCTTCGACGCGCTCACCTTCACCCTCACCACCGGCGACGAGGAGTGGAAGCCCTCAGCGGTGGAGACGATCAAGGGAATCCGCCGGATCAAGGCGGAGCTCCCCGGCGTCAAGACCTCGCTCGGCGTCTCCAACGTCTCCTTCGGCGTCTCGCCGCGGCCGCGCGCCGTCCTCAACTCGGTCTTCCTCCACCACTGCGTCGAGGCCGGGCTCGACCTGGCGATGGTCAACCCCAACCACATCACCCCCTACGGGGAGATCCCCGAGGAGGAGCGGGCGCTGACCGACGACCTCGTCTTCAACCGCCGCGACGACGCTCTGGAGCGCTTCATCTCCCACTTCGAGTCGAAGGGGGAAGAGGCAGAGGCCGAAGTTGCCGATCCAACCGAGGGGATGGAGCCCGAGGAGGCGCTGCACTGGCACATCCTGCGCCGCAAGAAGGAGGGTGTAGAGGAGTGGATCGATCGCTCGGTCGAGAAGATCGGCGCTGTCCCCACCCTCAACGACGTGCTGCTCCCGGCAATGAAGGAGGTCGGCGACAAATTCGGCGCCGGCGAACTGATCCTGCCCTTCGTCCTGCAGTCGGCCGAAGTAATGAAGCGCGCCGTCGCCCAACTCGAGAACTACCTCGACCGAATCGAGGGTCACACCAAGGGCAAGGTCGTGATCGCGACCGTCTTCGGCGACGTCCACGACATCGGCAAGTCGCTCGTCAACACGATCCTCACCAACAATGGCTACACCGTGATCGACCTCGGCAAGCAGGTCCCGGTCGACACGATCATCGAGGCCGCGGTCGAGAACGAGGCCGACGCGATCGGCCTCTCGGCCCTGCTCGTCTCGACCTCGAAGCAGATGCCGACCTGCGTCGCCGAGCTGCACCAGCGCGGGCTCGAGTTCCCGGTGCTGATCGGCGGCGCCGCGATCAACCGCGACTTCGGCCGCCGCACGCTCTACCCGAAGGGCAAAGAGTCCGACGAGGTCTACGAGCCGGGCGTCTTCTACTGCAAGGACGCCTTCCAGGGCCTCGACACGATGGACGCACTTGTCGACGACGAGGCGCGGGCGGCGCTGGTCGAGCGGATCAAGGCGGAGGCAAAGCAACTGCGCGAGAAGCCGGTCGAAGTCGACGACGCGCCGCCGACCTCGGACGACAGCGTCCGCTCCAGCGCCCGCACCGATGCGCCGATCCCCGAGCCGCCCTACTGGGGCGTGCAGGAGGTGCCTGTCGATCTCGGCGACGTCTTCCCCTACCTCGACCGCCACGTCCTCTTCAAGCTGCACTGGGGCGGCCGCGGTGTCAAGGGCGAAGCCTGGCGCCAGTTGGTCGAGGGCACCGACGAGGAAGAGGGCTTCGCGCCCCGCCTCGAGCGGATGTGGCGGGAGCAGGACTACCTCCACCCGCGCGCCCGCCTCGGCTACTTCCCCTGCAACGCCGACGGCAACGAGCTGGTCGTCTTCGACCCGCAGGACCTCGATCGCGAGCTCGAGCGGCTCGTCTTCCCGCGCCAGCCGCGGCACGACCGCATCTGCCTCGCCGACTTCTACCGCCCGCTCGAGAGCGGCGAACGCGACGTCGTCGCGCTGCAGGGGGTGACCGTCGGCCCCGAGGTGACCGAGCTGATCGAACGGCTGGAGAGCGAAGGTGAGTTCGCCGAGCAGCTCTACGTGCACGGCCTCGGAGTGCAGTCGGCCGAGGGCCTGGCCGAGTGGCTGCACTCGGAAGTGCGGCGCCAGTTGGGGATCGAACTCGACCAGGGCCGCCGCTACTCCTGGGGCTACCCCGCCTGCCCGGACCAATCCGAGCACGAGAAGGTTTGGCGCCTGCTCGACCTCGAAAAGATCGGGATGACGCTCTCCGGCGGCTACGCGGTGATGCCCGAGCAATCGACGGTGGCGATCGTCGCCCACCACCCGCAGGCGGTCTACTTCGGGATGAAGTCCGGCTTCATCCCCGAGGTGAAGGCGCCCGACGAGCTGATCGCCGGCACGGAGCGAGGCGGCGAGCTGCCGCCCGAGTCCGAGCCGGAGGTGGCCGAGGAGGGCGAGGACCAGACGGCCCCCGCCCCCGAGCTCAGCCGCTGAACCGTTCCGGCATCTCCGCCGGGTGCAGGGCCGGGCGCTGCCAGGTGCGGCCCTCGTAGGCCTCTTCGAAGCCCGCCCGCCTGAGGTTGCGGATGACCGCCGACCAAGAGGCAAGGTCGCATTCGCCGACCTCGACGAAGACGGTGTGGCACCCAGCCCTGTGGGCGTCGAGCAGACGGCGGTGCAGAAGCGCCGCGTTGCAACCCCGCCCGCGTGCGTGAGCGAGGGTGGTCCCGGCTCCCAACTGCGCCACCCCGTCGGTGATCAGCATCGAACCGGTCGCCACCGGGACCTCTTCCGGTCCCAGCGCCGCCGTGTAGCAATGCCAGCCGTCCCGCTGGGGCAGGGAGAAGAACAGCGTCCCCGCCACCAGCGGCATGTCCAGAGCCTCAGCCGCGATCGTGCTCAGCCCTTCGCCTTCTGCTTCGTCTTCGCCCAGCCGGTAGATCACGATGCTGGGATCGACGTAGAAGTCGGGTGGCGAGCCGTCACGAACAAGTTTCACCCAGCCCGTGCCGCGCTCGTAGCCCCGCTGATCCAGCCAGCTCTCGGCTTCCGCCGCGTCTGGACGTCCAGCGGCCACCGGGATCCGGTAGTCGACTTCGCGCGCTCGCATCCATTCGATCGCCGCTGCGAGGTAGCCATCCGCCACCGCGCTGGGCTCGGCTGCTCCCTGGATCTGCTGCAGCCACGGAACTTCCGGCAGGTCCCCGAAGGCGGTGGCCTGCACCGGTCCAAACCTCTGTACTTCGACTCCCGATTCGGAAACTGCTTCCGGAACTACTGAATCCCACATGTCGCGCCGGAAGCGCTGCGCGACCCTCTCCAATACTGCCGAGTCGTATCTCACGGCTCCCCTTCCCAAGTTCGCGTGAGTATTAGGCCGATTGCTCGACTCTATGCACACCACTGGGGACGAGTCAAGGAACCTTGTCGATCTGGCTAAGAAAGTCACCGGGGAGCAACAAGAGGCCTCCTCGAGAAGGCGGGCCGGCCGCTCGGTCGGATGGAACCGGCGCCGGCCGCTCGCCCTCCTACCAGGAGTGCCGGCCTGGGAATGGTGGCGGCACACCTCGACCCATCCTAGACCAATACATGAGAGTTTTTTGAGCAGTGGACCCCTAATCCACCATAAAGCGGTCTTTTCAGGCGACGCCTTCGCGCTTGGCGCTGCTGGCTCTGGGCCGGGGATGGGGCTCGAGACGAACCGGGGTGGTCTGCAAGGCCTGCATTCGCAAGTCGCTCCAAGTCAGACCCTCGCGGACGAGCGCAGGAAGGCCGAGGGCCACGGCGGTAGCGATCTCAACCGCCTGCAGTATCTCGCCGTAGGCGAGGGCGTCGGAGGTGCTGACGCCAAAGCCCGTGTGGAGGACGCTGATCACGGCAAGCTGAAAGACGCCGATGTTGGATGGCGTCGCCGGCACCACCGCGGTGACGTTGACGGCGAAGAGGACGGCCGCGGCAGCGCCGATCCCAGCCTTGCCGTCGAGCCCCAGCGCATATAGCAACGCCCAGCAGGCGAAGAGCTGGATTGCCCAGGCGCTGAGCTGCGCTATCGCCGCGGCTGATCCCTGCCTGGGATCGCGGAACACGCTGAGACCGGCGCGCACCTGCACCAGCGCCCGATGCATCGCCGCGCCAAGCCGGGCGAGCCGACCGTTTCCGTTGCGCCGCATCAGCAGCGGCGCCACCAGGACAACCAGGAGCACCACGAGGGGCACCAGGCTGAAGGCAAAAATCTGCTTCGTGCCGGAGTGGAAGAGCGGCGTCGTGGAGACGATGATCACTCCCAGCAGGGCGAGGGCGACCAAGTTCAGCATCGTCTGCGAGACCAACGTGCCGAGCAGGACCGGGAAGGTTTCGCGCATGCGGCCGCTGCGGCGCGCCAGCGTCAGCGCGCGAGCCGGCTCGCCCAAGCGGGCGGGCAGGGTGGCGGACATCAGCACGCCGATCATCGTCGCCGAGGTGACGTCACGCCGGCGGATCGGCCGGTTCGGCAAAGCTGCGCGCGCGATCCAATACCAGGAGGCCGCACGGAAGAAGAGGGAGGTCGCCATCAGCGCGCAGGCGATCAGGACCCAGGTGAGGTTCGAGCGGACGATGCTTTCGACGACGTTGTCGACGCCGATCTTCTGCGCTGCCAAGAGGGTGAGCCCGACACCCATCGCACCGGCGACGCCGAGCCCGAGGCGGCGGGCCACGGCGCGACCTTTCTTGCCGGCCTGCACCGGCGCAGGGTCGAGCGAGGGAAGCCGCTCGGCCGGCCGCCTTGGATGGCCGTCGGCGGGCCTGATTCCAGCCCAATGGGCGAACCTCTCCCCCGCCGTCTCCGGCCTCGGCACCTCGATCGCGCGCTCGTAGACCTCCGTCACCTGGTCCGCCACGCGCGGCCAGGCATAGCGCTGAGCGCTGCGGCGGGCGGCTTCGCCCATCTCCCGCAGGCGCTCGGGCTCGTGGTGAACCCGCTGCAGCTCCTCCGCCAGGCGCTGCGGGTCCCCCGGGGGGACCAGCAGCCCGTCGACGCCGTCGGTGACGACGTCGCTGTAGCCGGCGATGGCGGAAGCGACCACCGGGGTGCCCGCCGCGAAGGCCTCGGTCAGCACCATCCCGAAGCTCTCGCCCGACAGGGAGGGGGCGCAAAGGACGTCGGCCTCGTGCAGCTCTCGCCACAGGTTCTCGCCGGAGACGCGTCCGCGGACGTCCATGAAGCGGAGGAGATCGGGGTCGGCGATGTAGCGCAGGACGTCCTCGCGCTCGGCGCCGATCACGGTGAGGCGGCAGGGCACATGCTCGACCAGCGCGTTGAAGGCCGTGAGCAAGACCGGCAGCCCCTTGCGCTCCTCGGGCCTACCGACGAAGAGAATCCTCCGGTCGCTGCTCGGGGCGACCGGATCGGTGGGAGCGGCCCCGATGTCAACGCCGTTGGGGATGATCGTGTACTCGCCGCCGAACCAGCGCCGGCCGGTCCAGGCGGCCGCCTCGGAGACGGCAATGCGGGCAGAGAGGCGGTTGAAGAGCCGGCGCGCGCCGACGGCGTTGGCGATGTAGTTCGGCACCGGCTTGGTCGCATAGGCATGAAAGGTGCCGACGACGGGGTCGCGGGCACCAAGGGTCGCGTTCCAGCCGACCAGCGGAACCAACGGCTCGTGCACGTGGATGACGTCGAATTCACCAGAGCGCACGAGGCGACGCGGCGCGACAACGCCCCCCGCCGGGAAGGGCGCCAGGTTCGACACCGAGCCGTTTGCGCCGAAGCCCATCGTGCGGCCTAGCGGGACCAAATATTCGGGCAGCTCGCGCGCTTCCGCCGGCGCCCGGTGGAGGGCGCGGCTGACCCGCCCGGGCGGGTCGACGGGAGCGAGGACGCGGACATCGTGGCCTCGCCCGAGGAACTCCTCGGCAAGAGCCTCAACGTGCCGGTTCACGCCCCCCTGGTAGGACCAGGAATATGGCGAGACGAGACCTATACGCACGGGCTGTTAAGGGTAGATCATCGCCCGGCACCGGCACAGGGCGTTGCTGCGGCGGTTTGGCCTAGAGATGGGTCCCGACCAGAGTCAAGACTCCGATCAGGAGAGTGCCGGCCAACCCGCCTCCCACCTGGATGATCGTGCGCTTCAGCGCGCCGATTTCTCCCCGCAGGTCGCGAACGTCGTCCCTGATCTCAGTGACGCGGCCATTCAGGTCGTCGAGGCGGGAATCGGTCCAGGTCGATCTCATCAGCTCCATGCCTCCAGCGTAGAGAGCAAAGTCTCAAATTTGGGTCACAGAAATGTAATGTTTGGTCTGTGAAGGCGTTTTCCCGCTGTTTCCGCCGCTTTCCGCCCAGGCGTACCCGATGAAGACGAGCAGATAAGCAGCGCCGATCTCGAGCAGGAGCGCTCCTGAGTCGTTGGCGAGGGTGCCGATCGCAGTGGCAGCCAAGGCTCCGAGCAGACCAGCGCGCAGCGCCGGTGCCCCTTCGAGCCAAGCCCGCAAGCGATCGCGCCGCAGGTAGGCAAGCACGGCGACAGCCGCGACCACCGG
Source organism: Solirubrobacterales bacterium (assembly GCA_051959815.1). Classification (GTDB taxonomy): domain Bacteria; phylum Actinomycetota; class Thermoleophilia; order Solirubrobacterales; family 70-9; genus VAYN01. The sequence continues at coordinate 2,501 of JBQCEW010000209.1, read as the reverse complement.
CAGGAATGCCAGCAGCACCGGGCGACCGAAGCTGTGGGCGGAGAGCTGAAGGCGGCGCTGGGCAACGTCGCCCAGGTCGCCCAATCCCCCCGCGTCGAGCACCGACCGGGTCAGGTGCGCGTTGGCGCCGGTGACGAGGTCGATCAGTGCGAGCAGAGCGAGAACCGCGAACGGAACCGCGATCACCGCGAGGATCGCCGCCAGCCGTCCGCGACGACCGATGACCACAGCCGCCACCACCGCACCGACCGGGAAGACGATAGCGGCGCCAACGTCGGCGCCGAAGCGGCCGGCGGCGAAGACGAAGGCGGCGAGAAGGCCGACGGCGACAAAGGCGATCGCCTCCGTCCGGCGAGATGCGCCAGGCATGAAGCCAACAAGTGCCGCTCCGGTACCGGCGACCGCCAGCACGGCCAGCAGTGCCTCGAGCTCGTTGCCGATTCCGTAGAAGCGCACCCCCAAGCCCGGGTTAGGGCCGAGCAGCGAGAGCGAGGTGAGCGGCGACCCTGCGATCACGTCGATTGCGTAGGCGAGCACCGTCACCGCCGAGGCGACGGCCAGGGCGCGATAGCCGCGCAGAAGCAGCAGCGTCAGAGCCGCCAAGAACGGTGAGAGGAAGAGCACCAGCAACTGTTCTGCCGTCTCCCCCGGTTCTATCGCCGACCCCAGCAGGAGGACCAGCGGAAGGTAGACGATCGCGAGGCCGGCGACTCGCACCGCCGGCCGTGCCAGCCGGCCACGGCTGAGCAGCATGACCAGCGCTAGCGCCGCCAGCCAGATGACGATGTTGAGCCCGATTACCGGCCCGCGCCGCGAGGAAACCGCGTTCATCCGCGCGGCCAGCGATTCGACTGCACGCGCGTTGACCCGTCCCTCGGTATGCATCGCCTGCCCCGTCATCTGCGAGGGCACGAGGATTTTCAGCCAATGCAGGATCGTCGGCGCGACGTCGGTCGAGAGGACGTAACCGTTCGTCCGCGTGCTGTCGGAGGTGAGATTGCCGTGAAACCCGGGTCCTGCAACTCCGATCGGCACGGGATCGTCTGATTCGCCGGTCGGCCTGGCGATCACGACCAGCCGATATCCGAGTTCCACCTCTTCCCTTACTTCCGCCAGCGTCTTTTCCCAGAAGTAGAGGTCCCCGTGGACGGTCACCGAGCGTTCTCCGTGCCAGCCCCCGACCGCGCAGGCTGCGCTGCCGGTTCCACTCCACCAGACACCGGCTCCGTGGCGGAGGGGTTCGCGCACGAGCAGGAACGGGACGATGTCCGCCGGCGCCGATTCGGCTCGCTTTTCGACCGCCTTCCTCCAGCTGGGGCAATTGCCGGCGAGGCGAGGTAGGGCGGTGTCGTAAAGCGAGTCGAAGACGCGATTCCCCTGCCCGATGTCGAGATAGGTCTGGTTCGGCGGCACGCTTCCGAGGCCGGTGCTCATCACGCCCGGAGACAAGCCGGCGCCCGCCAGTTCCCGCACGGTGGTATGCGGCGGCACGAGGACCAAGGCGACATCTTCGAATTCGGCCGCGGCGGTCGCCGGAAAGGCCAGGGCCAAGGCCAGCGCTATCGTGGCCCCCATGGCCGAGCGCACTTTTGCAAAGTTCAGCTTCTTCAAGATCGATCCTGCCTGGCGTCGTCGGGACCCGGAGCTCCGGGCGGCGGACAAGCGGGAGTTCCTCGCCGCCTGCGAGGATTTTGCCGCTGACCGCTCAATTCGTGCTTACTCAACCATAGGAACGCGCGGCGATGTGGATTTCGTGCTGCTGACGCAGAGCCCGAGCTTGAGCGACATCCACACCTTCCACGTCGTCCTCGGCCAGAGCGGCCTGGCGAAATGGACGAGCACGCCCCACTCGTTCCTCTCGATGACCAAACGCTCGCCCTACTCCGAGGAGCAGGCGCGGCCGGAGATCTGCACGACGGAGAGGAAGTACCTCTTCCTCTACCCGATGGTCAAGCAGCGTCGCTGGTACGGCCTGCCGCCAGAGGAGCGCGGCCGGATCATGAAAAGCCACATCGAAGTCGGCCGCCGCTACCCGGAGATCACGATCAACACGACCTACTCCTACGGGCTCGACGACCAAGAGTTCGTGGTCTGCTTCGAGGGCGATGACCCCGGCGAATTCCTCGACCTCGTCAACGAGCTGCGGCCGACCGAGTCGAGCGAGTACACCGAGCGGGAGACGCCGATCTTCACCTGCGTCGCGATGTCGGTCGCGAAAGCCCTGGACGCCCTCGACGGCACCCCCAGCGCAGTCGAGTCCAGCGCCCCCGCGCTCGGCTGACGACCGACTTTCCCTATTCTTTCGCGCTCCCATGAGCAAGATCGGAACTGAAGAGAACCCCCTCCGCGTCGCCATCGTCGGCGCCGGCCCGTCCGGCTTCTACGCCGCCGAGCACATCCTCAAAGACGGTGACGCCCACGCCCAGGTCGACCTCTTCGACCGCCTCCCCACTCCCTTCGGTCTCGTCCGCGGCGGCGTCGCTCCCGACCATCCCAAGATC
>JBQCEW010000208.1:0-3310 GCA_051959815.1 Solirubrobacterales bacterium | reverse complement strand
GACGGCGTACGGTGCAGGTGGATTCCGCGGCGAGAGATACGGCCCGAGGTGGTCGGGACAGAGACGTGAACCGGGCCGTCGAGAGGCTTCAACAGCTTCCACAGGACCGCTGCGGAGGAGTGACTTAGGACCGCTACCTCGCCACAAGCGAGCACTGCGGCCATGAAGCGAGCGGGGAGACTGAGAGACGGCGACATCGAGTAGACCCCTCGATGCACGCGAAGCAACTGTCCTTTGCGCACACGGATCGTGATCGCTTTGGAGCCAAGTCCGACGGCTTCGAGCTGCTGCCGCGTCACCACACCGTGCTGTCGGGCGGCGATGCGTGCCGCCCTCGAATCGGGCGTGTCGCCTTTTGCGTCCATATGGACCTATAAGGCGACACAGCCACAAATTCTCCCCCCAACTGCCCTGAGGTCGTAGGACCAAGCGAGAGCGTGGCGGCGGCGGAGCGACAGTGCTCTGCACGGCGCGAAGCCGACGGCGCGTTCTCGCGCCGCGTCCTATGACCTCAGGCGGCCTTGGTTACCTTGCCGGCCTTGAGGCAGCGGGTGCACACGTAGGCGCGGAGGGGGCGGCCGTTCTCTTGGATCCGGACTTTTTGCAGGTTCGGATCGAAGCGTCGCTTGGTAGCGACCATCGAGTGGCTACGGGACTGGCCGAACGCCGGTCCCTTGCCGCAGCTGTGGCATACCTTGGCCATGAGGACGCTGGATGGTACAGGGTCGTAAGACCCGCGGTCTTACCGGTCCTCAGCCGATTTGGCGCTTGAGCAGGGCCATGCGGGCGACGGTGAGGGCGGCGTTGCGGCCCTGGTCGCGCTTGTCGCCGCCGGAGCGGGCGAGGGCCTGGTCCATGTTGTCGCAGGTGATGACGCCGAAGGCACAGGGGACGCCGGTCTCCAGCTGCACCTGCTGGATGCCGCGGGCCGACTCGGCGCAGACGAAGTCGTAGTGGTCGGTCTCGCCGCGGATGACGACGCCGAGGCAGGCGACGCCGGAGTAACCATTTTCGGCGAACTGCTTCGCTGCAAAGGGCAGCTCGTAGGCGCCCGGGACCGAGACCTCGTCGACCGAGGAGGAGGGCACCCCCGCGATCTCGAATCCCTGCCGCGCCCCGCTCAGCAGCCGCTGCGCCAGGTCCTCGTAGAAGCGCCCGACGCAGACGCCGAAGTGCAGGGAGCCGAGGCTCCCCCGCTCCTCCTCGCTGAACTCCTCCAGGAAGGCCCCGGCCTCAGCCATTGCCGTCCTTGGCGTCGCGTTCCTCCTCGTCGCGGATCATCTCCTCGTCGAGGGCCAGGCCCTGGTGGTGCAGCGAGTGGCCCATCTTGTCGCGCTTGGCGCGGAGGTAGGCCTCGTTGTGGGCGTTGGGGACGGACTCGATCGGCACCTGCTCGGTGACCGAGAGGCCGTAGCCCTCGAGGCCGACGATCTTTTTCGGGTTGTTGGTGAGGATGCGGATGCTGGTCAGGCCGAGGTCGCCGAGGATCTGCGCCCCGATCCCGTAGTCGCGCAGGTCGGCGGGCAGGCCGAGCTTGAGATTGGCCTCGACGGTGTCGGCGCCTTCCTCCTGGAGTTTGTAGGCGCGGAGCTTGTTCAGCAGGCCGATCCCGCGCCCCTCCTGGGAGAGGTAGAGGAGGACGCCGCGCCCCTCGCGCTCGATCATCGAGAGCGCCGCTTCGAGCTGCTCGCCGCAGTCGCAGCGCATGCTGTGGAAGACGTCGCCGGTGAGGCACTCGCTGTGGACGCGGACGAGGACGTCCTCCTCGCCGTCGACATCGCCCTTGACCATCGCCACGTGGTGTTTGTCATCGACCAGCGAGCGGTAGCCGACGGCGGTGAAATCGCCGAAGGCGGTCGGCAACGCCGTGTCGACGACGCGCTCGACCAGCTTCTCGGTCCGCCGCCGGTAGGCGATCAGGTCGGCGACGGTGATCATCTTCAGCCCGTGCTTCTCGCAGTACGGGACCAGGTCCGGGACGCGGGCCATCGTCCCGTCGTCGTTCATCACCTCGCAGATGACCCCGGCTGGGGTGAGGCCGGCGAGGCGGGCCAGGTCGACGCTGGCCTCGGTATGGCCGGTGCGCTCCAGGACGCCGCCGTCTTTGGCCCGCAACGGGAACATGTGGCCGGGGACGACGATGTCGCGTGGGCCCGATTCGGGGTCGATCGCGACCTGGACCGTGTGGGCGCGGTCGTGCGCCGAGATCCCGGTGCTGACGCCGCCCGCGGCCTCAATCGAGACCGTGAAGGCGGTCTCCAGCGGCGCCTCGTTCTTCGCCGTCATCAGGTTGAGGCCGAGCCGTTCGCAGCGCTTCGCGGTCAGCGCCAGGCAGATCAGCCCGCGCGCCTCCTTGGCCATGAAGTTGATCGCCTCCGGCGTCGCGAACTGCGCCGCCATCACCAGGTCGCCCTCGTTCTCGCGGTCTTCGCCGTCGCAGACGACGACCATCCGCCCGGCGCGGATCTCCTCGATCGCTTCCTCGATCGTCGCGAACGGGCTCTCGCCCGCCGTCGCGCTGTCCTCTTGTCTCTGGGTCTCGGCCATGCGGCTCACGCCTGCTCCTTTCCGGCGAATGGTGCCACCAAACGCTCCACGTACTTCGCCACGATGTCGCACTCGACGTTCAATTTGCTTCCCGGCCCGGCTTCGCCGAGATTCGTCCGCTCCAGCGTCTCAGGGATCAGGGAAACCTCAGCCCAAGAATCACCCAAATCGGCGACCGTGAGGCTGACGCCGTTGAGCGTGATCGAGCCCTTGTCGACGACGTAGCGGGATAGCTGGGTAGGGAGTTCGAGCCGGACGCGCCGGGCGAACCCGTCGTCTTCGACTGAAGCGACCGTAGCCACTCCGTCAACGTGCCCTTGGACGATGTGGCCGCCGAGGCGGTCGCCGGCTCTCATCGCCAGCTCTAGGTTGACGCGGCTGCTCTTGTCAACTCCGCTCAGAGCGGTGATCTCCAGCGTCTGGTTCATCACCTCGGTCTCGAAGCCGTCGGCATCGACGGCCGTTGCGGTGAGGCAGCAGCCGTTGACCGCGATCGAGTCGCCCAGGGCGAGCTCGGAGCCGAGGCGGGACGCGATGCGCAGGCGGGCGCCGTCTCCCCCGCGCTCAATCGACTCCACCTTGCCGACGTCTTCTACTAGACCCGTGAACATCTCACCACTCCTTGAATCGGGCTGTGATCAACGTGTCTTCCCCTACCTGCTCGGTTGACGACTCCAGGGCGGGGAGGCGCGCGGGTCCTGTCACGGCAGGGGACCCACCATCCCCTGCAACTGCGCAGGGGATGGTCCCCCCTACCGCGCCA
>JBQCEW010000207.1:0-7329 GCA_051959815.1 Solirubrobacterales bacterium | reverse complement strand
AGCCGCCCGCTGGGACGAGCTCATGCAGTCGATCCCATCCCCGGATGACGACTTTGCAAGGGACGTCGAAGCCGCCCGCAAGGAAATCGGCCCTCCCCCCGACTCATGGCCCTCCTGATCGACACCTCGGTCTTGATCGATGCGGAGCGACGCGACCTCTCGCTCAGTCGAACGCTCGGCGCTGACGATCGTGCCATAAGCGTGATCACCGCCAGCGAGCTCCTGCACGGTGCGCACCGCACCAACGATGGCACGGCCCGCACGCGCCGCGCCGCATTCGTCGAGCAACTGCTCTCTGCCGTCGAGGCCTTGCCAATCACGATGGCGGTTGCCCGAATTCATGCGGAAATATGGACCGAGCTCAAGAACGACGGCGACCTGATCGGCTCGCATGACCTCTGGATCGCTGCCACTGCCCTCAGTCAAGGCATGGCCGTCGCCACCGCAAACGTGCGCGATTTCGAACGGGTGCCCGGACTGACGGTGGTCCCGGTCTAAGGGCGCAGCCATCGCTTGCTCGGGTAGCCGAGCGTCGTGACCTAGGGCAACGAGCCGGTGGAGGCCACGCAGCACCGCTAGCGCCCTCGTTCTCGCTCGACTTTCCGTTTCGAGATTTCTTCGTAGGCCTCCGCCAAGGACTCGATCTGCGAAAGGGAAACGCCGATTCCCTTGGCAATACGCTTCATGGTTCGGCGCCTCGGGTTGACTTTGCCGTTCTCCATATTGGAGATCCAGGATGCGCTGAGTCGGCTTTCACTTGCATCCGCGACCTGCTCCTGTGTCAGCCCCGCGTCCTCCCGCAAGGATCTGACGGCTTGACCGAAGAACGCGTTCTCCTCTCTTGCAGATGAACTCAACGCCCGCTAAGCGAAGCGCTTCCCGGTTCACATTGCTAGAGCGGAATACTGCAAGTCAGCAAAAGGCTGCCTAAAGCCGTTTGCCGTGAATTCTGGGACACAGCAGGCTCTTTTGACGCCCGTGCGCTTGCGGCAGGCCGCAAGTGCATGTCCGGACTTTGCGGAGGGTAAGAGCCTGAGATGGGAGCGCGATGAGCTATTTCGCCGCCGAAGACCGCTACGAGGGCAAGATGCGGTACCGGCGCTGCGGGCGCTCGGGGCTTGACCTGCCGGTCCTCTCGCTCGGGTACTGGCACAACTTCGGCGACGACCGACCGTTCGAGGTGCAGCGGGCGATCGCGCGGCGCGCCTTCGACCTCGGCATCACGCACCACGACCTCGCCAACAATTACGGGCCGCCATACGGCTCAGCCGAGCTCAACTTCGGCCGGCTGATGCGGGAGGACTTCCGTCCCTACCGCGACGAGATGATCGTCTCGACCAAGGCCGGCTGGGACATGTGGCCCGGCCCCTACGGCCAGGGCGGCGGCTCCCGCAAGTACCTGCTCGCTTCCCTGGACCAATCGCTGCGGCGGATGGGGCTCGAGTACGTCGACGTCTTCTACAGCCACCGCCTCGACGGGACGACGCCGCTGGAGGAGACGATGGGCGCGCTCGACACGGCGGTGCGACAGGGAAAGGCCCTCTACGTCGGCATCTCCTCCTACGACACCGAGCACACTCGGCGGGCGGCGGCGATCCTCCACGAACTCGACACGCCGCTGTTGATCCACCAGCCCTCCTACTCGATGCTGAACCGCTGGATCGAGACCGAAGGGCTGCTCGACACGGCCGCCGAGCTCGGCATCGGCGTGATCGGATTCACCGCACTCGCCCAGGGTCTCCTCACCGACCGCTACCTAAACGGCATCCCCGCGGATTCACGCGCCGCGCGCGGCGAAGAAACCTTCAAAAACGACTGGCTGAACGAGGAGATGATCGAACGCCTGCGAGCGCTGAACGAGCTCGCCTCCGGCCGCGGGCAGACGCTCGCCCAGCTCGCGCTCGCGTGGGCCCTGCGCGATGAGCGCGTCACCTCGCTCGTCATCGGCGCCTCCTCGGTCGATCAGCTGGAGCAGAACGTCGAGGCCCTCGACAACCTCGAACTCTCCGCAGACGAGCTGGCCGAGATCGACCGGCACACTGCCGCCGATGCAGGAATCGACATCTGGGAGCGGGCCCGCGCCGGCGAGTGGTAAACCCACAGCCCCTCCGTCGGAAAACCCGCTGTTAGCCTCGAGGAACCATCTATGTTCCCCGGAAGAGGATGGAAGCGATGGAGCCCGCCGCTACGCGCTCGTCCCACAAGCCCGCTCTCCACGCAGGCGGATACACCCTGACGCTGCTCGCGGCGCCGCTTAACATCGAGATCCTCCACGCGCTGGAGCAAGGGCCAAAGCCCCTGCGGGAGCTACGACGAGACGTCGGCATCCCCCCCCAAAGCACGATGCGGCTCTATCTGCGCACGCTGGGTGAGATCGGGGCGATCAAGGGGGGCACGCGCAGCGAGTTCCCGACCTCGGTCGATTACGAGATTACGCGGGCAGGCCGGGCGCTCCTCAGGGTCGGGGACACCGTTCAAGCCTGGCTCCAGGCTTCGCCTGGCGGGCCGAAAGAGCTAGGGAGCACTGGCGCGAAAAGCGCGATCAAAGCGCTGGTGGAGGGGTGGGCGAGCAACATCGTCAGGGCCCTCGCAACCCAACCGCTCTCCCTGACCGAGCTGAACAGCCTGATCCTGTGGATCAGCTATCCCTCGCTGGAACGGCGACTGAGCGCGATGCGCCAGTGCGACCTCGTCGAGGCGCACCAGAAGAAGGGGCAGTTAACGCCGTACGCAGTCACCGACTGGTTGCGACAGGCCATCGCCCCCCTCACCGCCGCGACGACCTGGGAGCGCATCCATGCAGCCGAGAAGACTCCCCGGATCGGGCGCCTCGACGTGGAGGCCGCGTTCCTGCTCGCGGTCCCGCTTATGGACCTGCCCAGGGACGTGAGCGGCAAGTGTCGTCTGGCGGTCGAGGTGCATGACTCCACCTCCCCGGTGTTCGCTGGGGTTCGCGTATCCATCGAGGAGGGACAGGTGATCTCCTGCCTCGCCAATCTCGACTGGGAGGCCAAAGCGTGGGTCGCGGGGAAACCGCTCGCCTGGCTCCGCCAAGCAGAGGGGGAAGCCCCCGAGGACCTGGAACTCGGCGGCGATCGGGGGCTCGCCCAATCGGTCCTCGATGCACTTTGCGGTATCGTGAGCGAACCGTAGTTGATTTTCTGTCACCCGAACACGCTGCAGTTTTTTGCACGCGCGAAAACTTACGTAACTGGGATTTGCAGGAGAAAAAATAAGGATCAAGCAGCTTTACTAAAGCCAGAGAAAGGTGAGGCGGCTCGCTACTTGAACTTCCCCGCCGTTACCGAAAAATGGCTTTAAGGCCCGCACAACCCCCGGGAAGGAAGGGGGGACGGGGAGGCACCCTTGTGAACGCGCCCATTCCTCAAATTCCCTTGTATCAATCCCTCGCCAAGGACACATGATGCGCGCGGGGGGAGTGGCGCTTTCCTTGCTGGCGGCGCCGTTGAACGTCCACATACTGCAGACGCTCGAGCAGGAGCCGAAAGCGCTGCTTGATCTGCGCCAGGCCGTCGGCTCTCCGCCGCAGAGCACGATGCGCCTCTACTCACGAACTCTGACCGAGTTGGGCATCGTCGACCGGCGACGGCGATCTGAGTTCCCCGGCTCCGCCGACTACGAGCTCACCCAGACAGGACAGGAGTTGCTCGGGGTCGCCAAAGTTCTCGAAGGTTGGCTGAACGTCGCTCCCACCGGTCCGATCTCGCTCGGCTCCATCGCTTCAAAGAGCGCCACCAAGGCCTTGGTCGAGGGCTGGTCCACGAACATCATCAGGGCCATCGCGGCGCAGCCGCTCTCTCTGACCGAGCTGAATCAGGTGATCCCGAAGGTCAGCTACCCCTCCCTCGAGCGTAGGCTCGGGTCGATGCGACTGGCGGGGCTGGTGGAGTCACAGCCGAGCGAACGGCGCGGCACCCCGTACGCCGCGACCAATTGGCTGCGGCGCGCCGTGATCCCGATGACCTCCGCTGCGGCGTGGGAGCGCAGGCACCGCCCCCTCGGCGCGCAACCGATCGGGCGGCTGGGAGTAGAGGCCGTCTTCCTCCTGGCGATTCCGCAGCTGGAAATGCCCTCCACCTTCACCGGCAGGTTCCGGCTCGCAGTCGAGGTGCAGGGCGGCTCTGCGCCGATCTTCGCGGGAGTGTTGGTCTGCTTCGAAGAAGGAGTCATCGTTTCCTGCTCTTCCCGTCTCCAAGGTGAAGCAGATGCCTGGGTCTCGGGCTCCCCGGATGCGTGGCTCAGAAGGATGAGTGGCATCACCCAAGGAGGGTTGGAAATAAGGGGAGACATCGCCGCGGCTGAAGATCTCCTCGATGCGCTGGAAGGAATCAGCAACCTCTCCAGCCGCTGGAACACCGACCCGGTCTAGAAGGAACATACCTTCACACCCTGCCAGCCCGCAGCTCTGTGCTCGCGCAACGTTGACGTAGGGATTTTGCAGGCCTTTTTCACGGTGGGCGTGCTGGTGCGATCACACTTTGCGCTTAAACCCGCTTTTGCTTGTAACCCCTCCTTTTTCCTGATCAGATCTCAGTGTGCATTTGGGATGAGATATCCCTTCCTGAAGGAAAGGTGCCCTTATCAGGGCACCTTTCCTTTGGAGACAGCTACCACGCTGATCGAGAGTAGATCCAGATCAGCCCGTGATGCCGTGCACTACGGGGTAGTAGCCGTCCGCGTGACCTGTGACCTTCGGGTGGTAGCTTTCGCCCGTCGGGTTCGAGAGGCCATTGATCCACTCGGTTGACGACCCTCCCCCACCGTCACAGACAGCGTGGCCGATGAACGCCGGGATCACGTTGCCGAAGTGGAAGTTCGACCCCGCTCTGGTCGCCGCCGCGCTGATCACGTTCTTCAGCATGTCGGCGGTTTCGTTCAGCCGCGTCTCCTCGCTGGGACTGAACCAGGTGAGCGCGTTGCAGTCTTCGCCGTTGAACAGGCGCGGGTAATCGAGCACGACCACCTGCGCACTCGGCGACTTTTCCTTGATCTTGTTGTTGACCAGGTCGAGCCGGCCCGGCAGCGTGTTCTGGATGTAGGCCTGTGCGGTGTTGATCGCACCGTTGCAGTCTGATGCCCACGAGGGCAGCGCGCATTCGGTGATCACTTCGGAGAAGCCGGCGTCGTTGCCGCCGATCGTGTAGCTGACCCAGTTGGTGTCAGAGGTAAGGCTGGCCGACTGAGTGTTGAGGATGTCCCCCGTCTTCGCTCCCGAGCAGGTCGCGTTGACGAAGGTCCATTCGGGATGAGCGTTGTGCAACAGGTACGGGTACGCGTAGACAGACCGCTTGCAACTTTCTTCGTAGAACGTCCTCGTCCCCACGCCCGAGGAGTACGAATCGCCCAGCGCGACGTACTTCGTCGCCAGGGCGGGTGCAGCGAACGCAAGGCAAAGCGCCGCCACGGTGAGAACTGCAGAGATGCGCCTCCACTTCATGATGCTTCCTCCTGAAATTTGGCCGGGAGCCCCTTACCGCGGAGGCATTTGCCAGCGCTCAACCCGGAACTGGCTGGCTGTCCAAATAAACAGCTCTTTTCGACCATACTGGAGCAACCGAGACCTGCCAAGTGACCGGAGTTGTCATCTTCCGATGGGTTAGGTTCAGCCGATGTCCACTGCAAACACCGTCGCCCTCTCCTGGAGCGGCGGCAAGGACTCGGCACTGGCGCTGCGGGCGCTGCGCGAGGAGCTCGACACAGAGCCGATTGCGCTGCTGACCACCTTCACCGAGGGCTATGACCGCGTCAGCATGCACGCCATTCGCCGCGAGCTGCTGCGGATGCAGGCGCGGGCGACGGGGATCGAGCTGGTCGAGATCAATATCCCGGCCGCCTGCATTAACGAGACCTACGAAGAGCGAATGGCACAGGCACTCGCGCGCCCGCCGCTGGACCAATCGAGCACCATCGCCTTCGCCGACCTCTTCCTCGCCGACATTCGCGCCTACCGCGAAGAGCGCCTGGCCACCGCCGGCCGCACTGCCATCTTCCCTCTCTGGGACCGCGACACCACCGCCCTCGCCCACGAGTTCATCGACGCTGGCTTCGAAGCGACGCTCGTCTGCGTCGACCCGTCCCAGCTCGACCCTTCTTTCGTCGGCCGTCCCTTCGACGAAGCGCTGCTAGCCGACCTCCCGCCCGACGTCGATCCCTGCGGCGAGAACGGTGAGTTCCACACCTTCGTCCACGCCGGCCCGATCTTCGACGAGCCGATCGAGGTTGAGCTGGGCGAGGTAGCGATGCGCGACGGCTTCGCCTTCCAGGACCTGTTTGCCCCCTGACGCTTGTGGGCAAGACGCGTTAGAGATGAAAGGACCAAGCGAGAGGAGATAGACGATGAGACGGCTGAAATCTCGTTCCTCAGCAGGACGGCGGATAGGAAGGGTGGCCTGGTTCCTCCCGCTTGTGGCAGTCGCCGTGCTGGGCTTCGCCGTTACCGGCGCGGCGGCCCCCACTGGCTCCGCCGACTTGAAGATCACCAAGACCGACAGCCCAGATCCGGTCAACGTGGGCGCGACGCTCACCTACACGATCCAAGCGGAAAACCTGGGTCCCAACCCGGCTACCGGCGTGACCGTCACCGACACCCTGCCGAAGCGAGTCGACTTCGTCTCGGCAACCTCGACCCTCGGAAGCTGCGCTGCGCAGGCGCAAAAGGTCACCTGCACCCTGGGCTCGATGCCGGCTCCGACCGTCAACTACGGCCCGGCGCCGACGATCACGATCGCAGTGGTCCCGCGCCAGCCGGGCACGATCACCAACACCGCCAGGATCAAAGGGGACCAGAAAGACAAAGGCGCCGGCAATAACTCTGCGAGCGCGACGACGCGCGTTATCGGCCCCGCCAGTGTCGCGACCTGCCGCGGCGTTCGCGCGACGATCACCGGCAGTCCCGGCAACGACGTGCTCGTCGGCACCGGCGGTCCCGACGTGATCGTCGCCAAGGGCGGCGCCGACCGGATCAACTCCGGCGCCGGCCGGGACCTGATCTGCGCCGGCCCGGGCCGGGACTTCGTCTCCAGCGGCTCGGCCGCGGACCGCATCTTCGGCGGCGCCGGGGGCGATCGGCTGCTCGGCCGCGGCGGCCCCGACGTGCTGAAGGGACAAGCGGGCAACGACGTGATCAAGGGCGGGCGCGGCGATGACCGCATCCGCGGCGGACGCGGCTTCGACCGCTGCCGGGGAGGAGCCGGCCGCGATTCGATCCACGGCTGCGAGAGGTAGGCAACCCGGGGGCCGGCGCGTGGCAGGCGCCGGCCCCTTGTGTTGTGCATCCGGGCCGGTCTTTCTAGGCTGACCAGGTGCAGC
>JBQCEW010000206.1:0-2900 GCA_051959815.1 Solirubrobacterales bacterium | reverse complement strand
GGGCTATTCGCCTTTTTTGGGCTGAGTCCCCAGGGTGACGTCGGCGGTCTTTTCGTGACCGTCGCGGAGGATCTTCAGTTCGAGCGAGTCCCCAGGCTTGGATTCCTGGATCACTTCGATCAGTTCATCCATGCTCTTCAGCTTCTTGCCGTTGGCTTCGGTGATGATGTCGCCGCCGAGCCGGACTTCCTGGCCGTTGATCGTCGCCGTGGTGTTGCCGGCTTCCAGCCCCGCCTTGTCAGCCGGGCCGCCCTTGACGACGGTCTGCACGATCACGCCTTCTTCGACCGGCAGGTTGAGCGCCTTCGCCAGTTCCGGGGTGACGGTGCCGCCGGCGATGCCGAGGAAGGCATGTTCGACTTCGCCCTTGGTTTTGAGCTGCTCGATCTCGGAGCGGACGGTGTCGATCGGGATCGCGAAGCCGATGCCGACGTTGCCATTGCCCCCGCCGCCGGTGGCGATCTGGGAGTTGATCCCGATCACCTCGCCCGCGGAGTTGATCAGCGGGCCGCCGGAGTTGCCGGGGTTGATCGCGGCGTCGGTCTGGATCACGTGGTTGATCGAGAAGCCGTTCGGGGCCTGGATCTGCCGCTGAAGCGCCGAGACGATGCCGCTGGTGACGGTGCGGTCGAGGCCGAAGGGGTTGCCGATAGCGACCACCGGGTCGCCGACTTCCATTTCGGAGGACTGACCGAGCGTCAGCGGGTGCAGTTCCTTGGCGGGCGCATTGACCTTCAGCAGGGCGATATCGGTGCCGGGGTCGGTGCCAACGACTTCGGCCTGGTGGGTCGTTTCGGATTCGCCGAGTTTGACCGTGACCCTTTCGGCGCCTTCGATCACGTGGTTGTTGGTGAGGATGTGGCCTTCGTCGTCGATCACGAAGCCGGAGCCGGTGGCAATGCCGCCGGATTCCTGTTCGGGTTCGCCGAAGGGGTTGGAGAATTCGCTTTCCTGCGGTTCAAGCTGGGATTCGATGAAGACAACCCCCTGGCCATCGGTCTTATAAATCTGGTTGACGACGTTGCTATCGCCCTTTTCTTCCTTGGCGGAGATGGGCGCGGTCAGGGGAGCGGCGACGGTCGTGGTCGAGTCGCCCCCGGAATTGACGAGGCCGGCGGCGATCGCGATCAAGCCGAGGACGGCGACGACGAGGCCGCCGAAGAGGGCGGAGAAAAAGGGGCTGCGAAGTTTTGATTTGGGTTCGGACATGGATTCAGGGTGGCGCAAAGCCGTCACCGCTCTCTAAATGATCTTCAAATCTTTTCTAAAGAGCCTGCAGGAAGAAGGGTGACAGGCCCCTAGACCAAATGTTCGCGGGTGGCTTCGTCGCCTCCGGTCAGTTCGCGCACCTTCTCCTCCGGGTCTTCGGCAGCCATCAAGCTGCCGCCGATCAGGACTGCGTCCACTCCCACCCGGTCGAGCTCCTCGAGCTCCTGGCGACTGGAGATCCCGCTCTCGGCCACTACGGTCTTGCCCGCGGGCACATCCGGCATCAGCTCGTAGGTCGTGCCGATATCGATGCTCATGTCGTCGAGGTTGCGGTTGTTGATCCCGATCACCTCGGCGCCCGCCTCCAGCGCCCGCTCCAGCTCCTCGGCATCGTGGACCTCGACCAGACAGTCGAGGTCGATCGCGCGCGCCTCTTGGTAGAGCGAGCGCAGATCCTCGTCGCCGAGCGCGGCGACGATCAGCAGGACGGCGTCGGCGCCGTTCACCGCCGCCTCGTAGAGCTGGTAGGGGTCGACGACGAAGTCCTTGCGGATGATCGGCAGGCCGCAGGCGGCGCGGGCGGCGCGCAGGTCGGCCAGCGAGCCGCCGAAGTGCGGTTCGTCGGTGAGGACCGAGAGAGCGGCAGCGCCGCCGCGCTCGTAGGCGGCAACCTGCTCGGCGACGTCGATCGACTCCGGCGCAAGTGAGCCGGCGCTGGGCGAGCGCCGCTTGAACTCGGCAATCAGCGAGAGGCCGGGGCGCGTCAGCGCCTCGTTGAAGGGGCGGTCTTCCGCGCGGGCGGAGAGCTGCGCCTCCAAGTCTGCCTGCGAAAGCTCGGCACGACGCGCTTCGACCCCCTCCCGGGCTCCCGCGATGAGCTGGTCCAACGTTCCCACTTGAACCAGGGAAGCCTAGACGGCGGGCGCGGCCGTTGCCACCACCAGTCGCTCCAGCACGTTCGCCGCCGCGCCAGAGTCGATCGCCTCGGCGGCCTTGGCGACACCCTGCTCGAGATCGGAGGCGAGGCCGCCGACGTAGATCGCCGCCGCGGCGTTGAGGACGACGAGGTCGCGGTGCGGGCCGGGCTCGCCCGCCAGGACCGCGCGGCTAACGGCCGCGTTCTCCTCCGGGGCACCACCGGCGACGCTGGCCAGATCCGCCGGCGCGAGGCCGAACTGGGACGGCTCGACGAACCACTCCGAGGTGCGGCTGTCGGCGACCTCGATCACGCGGGTACGCGCGCCCAGCGAGATCTCGTCGAGGCCGTCCTCGGCGGCGACGACCAGGGCCCGCACGCTGCCCAGGCCAACCAGCGCCTCGGCGATCGTCTCCTGGTAGTGGCGATCAGCGACCCCGAGAAGCTGCCGGTTGGCGCCCGCCGGGTTGGTCAGCGGGCCGAGGAAGTTGAAGATCGTCCGCACGCCCAGCGCTTTGCGGGCGGGGATCACGTGCGCCATCGCCGCGTGGTGGCGCGGCGCGAACATGAAGCCGAAGCCGACCTCGTCGATGCAGCGGCCGACCTGCTCGGGCTCGATTTCGACGTTCACCCCGAGCGCCTCGAGCAGGTCGGCGGAGCCGCACTTGCTCGTGTTGGAGCGGTTGCCGTGCTTGGCGATCGCGGGGGCGGGGCCGGCGGCGACGAAAAGCGACCGGGTAGAGACGTTGTTTTGTGTTGTGCCGCCGCCGGTGTC
>JBQCEW010000205.1:0-3697 GCA_051959815.1 Solirubrobacterales bacterium | reverse complement strand
GGCGATGGCTCGGAAGAGTTCGCGCCGCATTAGGGAATCCGAGCGGCCGTCGCTGGCGGCACCTCGCCGCTATAGTCCTTCGCCGTTTTGGCAGCACCACGCGAATACGAGCTGGTCCTGATGCTGGACCCCCAACTCGACGGCCCCGCGCGCGACGCGCTGGCGGGAGAGGCCCGTGGGCAGATCGAAGCCTCCGGCAGCCTCAAGCACGAGAACAGCTGGGGACTGCGCAAGATGGCCTACGAAATCAACCACCGCACCGAGGCGGACTACCGCTGGCTGCGGTTCGAGGCTCCCAGCGAGCTGCTCGATTCGCTCGACCACAACCTGAAGATCGCCGACGGCGTCCTCCGCTTCCGCATCTTCAAAGTCGATCCCGGCGCTCCGGTGATCGTCCCGCCGGCTGCCACGGCCGCCCCCGGTCCGCGCGAGCGCAGCGCCCAGGGCGTCCGCGAGGATCGCGGCGACTCTGGCGACGCCGACGATTCCGCCGACGTCGGCGACGACGAGCCGATCGAGGAGTAACCCCTCCAGCAGCCCGCTGTTTGCGGATTCCCCCTCGCCAAGGGGGGAGAGTCGCGCCGTCTGCCTCCTTAGACTGGAATCCAGATATCCGATTCCAGAGGAGTGAGTGCCTTGGCAGCTTCGAACGTGAACGTGGTCGTGATCACCGGGAACCTGACCCGGGATCCGGAGCTGCGTCATACCGGTGGCGGTACCGCCGTCTGCGACCTGCGGGTCGCTGTCAACAGCCGCCGCAAAGACCAGAGCGGCAACTGGGTCGACAAGCCCAACTACTTCGATGTGACCGTCTGGGGAGCGCAGGGTGAGAACTGCGCCAACTACCTCAGCAAGGGCCGACCGGTGGCGATCGAAGGTCGCCTCGACTGGCGCGAATGGGAAGCCAAAGACGGGTCGAAACGGCAGGCGGTCCAGATCATTGCCAACACCGTCCAGTTCCTCGGCTCCCGCGACGGGGCCGGCGGTGGCAACGGCAACGGTGGTGGAGGCGGCGGCTTCGCCCCGCCCCGCAGCGACGTCCCCGCCGACATGGGCGACTTCGAAACCGCCCCTGCCGGCGGCGGAGGGGGCCCTTCAGAAGACGACATTCCGTTCTAGGGATCTTCTTCGCCCAAATGCCTCGCAGAGCGCCGCAAAGCGGCGCTCTGTAGCATCTCGCGCCGATGGCTAGAGCTGAGTCACCTTCACGCACGGGCGGACGGCGCGGCAGGCGCGGCGCCGAGCGTTCGCGTCCCCGCAAATACACGCGGGTCAATTCCGAGGTCGTTGATTACAAGGACCTGAACCTGCTGCGGCGCTTTCTCTCCGACAAGGGGAAGACGCGCGGCCGCCGGGTCACCGGTCTCTCCCGCCGCCACCAGCGTCAGCTCTCGGTTGCGGTGAAACGGGCGCGCGAAATCGCCCTGCTTCCCTACGTCGGAGAGCGCTGATGGCACAGGCGATCCTGCTGCAAGACGTCGAGTCCCTCGGCGAGCGCGGCCACGTCGTCGACGTCGCCCCCGGCTACCTGCGTAATTACTTGATCCCGCGCAAGCTGGCCCAGCCGGCGACCGCCGGGGCGCTGGAGGAAGCCAAACGGCGGATGGCGGCGGCCGAAAAGGCCGAGGCCGCCCGGCGCGAACGCGAAACCGAAGCCGCCGGCTTGCTCGCGAAAACGGTCCTAACGATCCACCAGCGGGCCGGCGAGGACGGCAAGCTGTTCGGCTCGGTCGGGCCGAAGGAGATCGTCGACGCCCTGCGCGAGGCACGCGACCTGCGGATGGACAAAAAACAGGTCCAGCTCGAGCAGCCGCTGCGGGAACTCGGCACCTTCATGGTCGAGATCAAACTCTCCGACGGCACCACCGCTGCTGTCAAGACGATCATCAGCGAGGAGAAGTAACCCGATTCTCTAGGCTCGGCGGATGCGCCCGCGCCTGCCGACCCGCCTGACCCGCCGCGCCAAGGCCCGGACCCGCTTCGGCTGGGCCCAGTCCGAGCGGGCGACTTTCGGCCTTGCCACCGTCGCCCTCGGTGCCGCCGGTGCCGTTCTCGCCGGCCAGTACAGCCGCATGCTCACCCGGCGCGCGAGCGAAGCGCGCGATCCGGAAGCTCTGCTCGAATCGGCCCCGGCTGCCGCCGTCGACACCGTCGGCGTCGCCGTCCGCGGCTACGTCGAGGCGCCCCGTTACGAAACGGTCCTCTTCAACCTGCTCGCCGGCTTCCTCGGCTCCTTCAGCCTCGTGCGGCTGTCGACCTGGGGAATCCGCGACGGCTGGTGGCCGTTCCGCAACGTCAGCATCGGCGGCCGCCACATCCACCACTTCGTACCGGGGATCCTGATCGCCTTCGGCTCCGGCACTGCAGCGCTCCTCACCGACGACGACGCGGTCGAGCAGCGGCTGGCGATCCCGATGGGCGCCGGCATCGGACTCACCTTCGACGAGGCCGCCCTCCTCCTCGACCTGCGCGACGTCTACTGGACCCGGGAAGGGCTGCTCAGCGTCCAGCTCAGCCTCGGCGCCACCGCGATCCTCAGCATCGCCATCCTCACCCTGCGCATGCTCCGCCGCGGCGAGCGCCGCCAGGAGCAGGAGGGTCTGATCCCGCCGGCGCACCCGCATCAGCTCTCCTTCGGAACTGCCGGATAAATCGTCAACGAAGCGTCAATTCTTTTTGACGGCGTTTGCACGGAAGGCGCACACCTTTGTGACCTGCCTTTGGTCTACTTGCCAGAGCGTCCCTGTCCGCCCCCGGATCCGCCGCCGGGACGCCTTTACTAAGACTCCATGCCGCAGCCGCCAACGACCCACGTCCCGCCGCAGAACATCGAGGCCGAGGAGTCGGTGCTGGGGGCGATGCTGGTCGCCGAGCCGACGCTGACGCGCGTCATCGACGAGGTGAAGCTGCACGCCGGCGACTTCTACCTCGACAAGCACCGCGAGATCTTCGAGGTCATCCACGATCTCTATGCCGCCTCGAAGCCGGTCGACGAGCTCAGCGTCAGCGAGGCGCTGACCCAGCGCAACAAGATCGAGGAGGCGGGCGGGCGACACTACGTCTCCGAGCTGGCGGCGAAGGTCCCCGCCGCCGCCAACGCCAAGCACTACGCCGAGATCGTCCAGGAGAACTCGCTGCTGCGGCGGCTGCTCGGCGCCGGGCAGGAGATCCAGGGCTGGGTCAACGAGCGGGATGGCGAACCTCGCGAGCTCTCCGAGCGGGCCGAGAAACTGCTCTTCGAAGTCGCCCACAAAGAGCAGGCGAGCGACTTCAAAAAGCTCTCCGACATCCTCCACGACGAGGTCGACCGGCTGGAGAAGCTCTCCACCGGCGAGACCGAGCTGACCGGCACCCCCTCCGGTTTCCGCGACATCGACGCCCTCACCGGCGGCTTCCAGCCGGGCAACCTCGTCATCGTCGCCGCCCGCCCGGCGATGGGCAAGAGCGCCCTGGTCGCCAACATCGCCGAAAACGTCGCCGTCAAGCGCCAGCTTCCCGTCGCCTTCTTCTCGCTCGAGATGTCCGAGGTCGAGCTTGCCCAGCGCTTCATCGCCTGTCGCGCCCGCATCTCCGGCGACAAGCTGCGCAAGGGCCAGGTCTCCCAGCGCGACTGGCCGAAGGTGGTGCGGGCCTGCAACGAGCTCGAGGAAGCGCCGCTGTGGTTCGACGACTCCTCCGACCTCGGCATCCTCGATCT
>JBQCEW010000204.1:0-2919 GCA_051959815.1 Solirubrobacterales bacterium | reverse complement strand
CATCCCATGGTTCCTTTGTCGTGCGGGAGCCGACAAAGGAACCACGACTTGCCTCCGTCCTTCGGTGTCCTACTGAAGACGGTTGTGTGAGGGTGCCGACGTCCTCCGGAGGAATGTTCGGCGATATGCAATCTGGTTTATGCGCGGCGGAGCCGCGCGGCATGTTCTCCCCGCAGCGAAGCGGAGGGGAGGTCAATTCCGGGGGAGGATGTCGGCACCCTCCCCCAGCACCGCTAACTCAGTCGTAGCTGTAAAAGCCCGCGCCGGACTTCCGGCCCAACTTGCCTTCCTCGACCATCTTCACCATCAACTGCGGCGGGTCGTGGGTGGGCTCGTCGGATTCCGCGTAGAGGGCGTCGCCGATTGCTTTGGAGACGTCGAGACCGACGAAGTCGAGCAGGGCGAGGGGGCCCATCGGGTGGCCGGCGCCGAGCTTCATGCAGGTGTCGACTGCGCCCGGCTCCATGCCGGTCCGTTCGATCATCCGCACGGCATCGAAGAGGAAGGGGAAGAGGAGGCGGTTGACGACGAAGCCGGCTTCGTCGGGGACCTCGACCGCGGTCTTGCCGAGCGCGGCGCACCAGGCAAGCGCTTTGTCGCGAGCGGCGGCGGCGCCGTCGGGGATGCAGATCTCGACCAGTGCCATCCGTGGCACCGGGTTGAAGACGTGGAAGCCGAACAGCTTGTCGGTGCCGGCCGCCTGAGCAATCTCGGCGATGCTGAGCGAGGAGGTCGTGGTCGCGAGGTCGGCGTTCGGGCAGGCCTCGGCGATGCGGCCGAGCAGCTCGCCCTTCGGTGCCACCTCCTCGACGATCGCCTCGACGACGATGTCGCAGTCGGCGAGGTCGGCCGGGTCGGTCGTGACCCGCAGTCGCGAGGGGTCGCCGCCCTCGAGCTTGGCGCAGGCAGCGACGACTTTCTCCTCCGCGCGCCAGGCCGAGGCCTCGCTGCGGGCGAGCAGAATCGTGTCTGCGGTGGTGGTCGAGACCGCGGCAAGGCCGGTGGCGATCGCCCCGCTGCCTGCGATCCCCGGACTTGAGTAACCCTGGTTCGCGCTCATTGGCCGGGGCTTGTATCACGCATCAGGGGGGAGATGACGTGAGCCTGAACTTTGGCTGACTGACCAGTCAATCGGCTACTCTCAAGAGAGATCTTCAAACGACGGAGGGCTGCGATGGACAACGGCAACGGCAAGTTCGGAGGACGGGAAGTCGTCATCGTCGAGGCGGCGCGGACGCCGATCGGCCGCGGCCATCCCGAGAAGGGCTACTACAAGGATCTCCATCCCTCCAATCTCCTCGCCCGCACCTACAAGGAGCTAATCGACCGAGCCGGGATCGACCCCAACGAGGTCGGCGACGTGGTCGCCGGCTGCGTGCAGCAGTTCGGCGAGCAGGGGCTGAACATTGGCCGCAACGCCTGGCTCGAGGCGGGCCTGCCGCAGGAGGTGCCGGCGACCACCGTCGACCGCCAGTGCGGCTCCGCCCAGCAGGCGGTCAACTTCGCTGCCGCCCTCGTCGCAGCCGGCGTCCACGACGTCGCGATCGGCGGCGGCGTCGAGCACATGGGCCACATCTCCTTCGCCGACTCCTACAAAGTGATGGAGGAGCACGGGCTGGCGTTCTCGCCCGAGCTGATGGAGCGCTACAACCTGATCCCGCAGGGCCTCTCGGCCGAGATGATCGCCGACAAATGGGAGATCAGCCGCTCCGAGCTCGACGAACTCGGCGTTCGCTCCCAGCAGCTCGCCCAGCAGGCGACCGAGGAGGGCCGCTTCGAGCGCGAGATCATCCCGATGCAGGTCAACGGCAACACCTACGTCACCGACCAGGGCCTGCGCGAGACCACCCTCGAGGGGCTCTCGAACCTGAAGCCCGCCTTCAAGGAGGACGGCAAGATCACCGCCGGCAACTCCTCCCAGGTCTCCGACGGCGCCGCCGCGGTGCTGCTGATGAGCCGCGAAAAGGCCGACGCGCTGGGGCTGAAGCCGCGGGCTCGGATCTTCGATCAGACGACCGTCGGCGTCGACCCGGTGATCATGCTCACCGGCCCGATCCCGGCGACGCAGAAGCTGCTCGAGCGCAACGGGATGAAGATGGACGACATCGACCTGGTCGAGATCAACGAGGCCTTCGCCTCCGTCGTCGGCGCCTGGCGCCGAGAGCTCGAACCGGACATGGACCGCGTCAACGTCAACGGCGGCGCCATCGCCCTCGGCCACCCGCTCGGCTCGACCGGCGCCCGCCTCGTCACCACCCTCCTGCACGAGATGGAGCGCACCGACAAGGAGATGGGCCTGGTGACGATGTGCTGCGGCGGCGGTCTCGGCACCGGGACGCTGATCCAGCGGGTTTAGTCACTCGGGTTCAGACAAGCAGCCGCGAGCCCAGATAGGTTGCCGGACCTAACCCGGCAATCCCATAGGCAGAGGAGACCAAGTGAGTAAGCGCGTCATTGCACTGCTCGCCGCCCTCACCGCGCTGGCGCTGATCGTCGCCGGCTGCGGTAGCGGTAGCGACACCACCGAAGGCACCAGCTCGCTGACCAAGGCGGAATTCGTCAAAAAGGGCAACGCGATCTGCGCCAAGGGCAACGAAGAAATCGAAGAAGGCTTCGAAGAATTCGGCAAGGAACACGGCTTCTCGAAAGAACAGGAACCGTCCAAGGCCGAGCTGGAAGAAGCGGTCGAAACGGTACTGGTCCCGAGGATCAGCAAGGAGATCAAAAACATCCGCGCTCTCGGGCCGCCTGACGAAGAAGCGGAAGCGGTTCTCAACGCCGCCGAAGAAGCGCTGGAAAAGGGCGAAGAAAACCCCAAGTTGTTCCTGAAGGAAGAAAGCGCCGGTCCGTTCGCGAAGGCGAACAAGCTCTCGCGCGAATACGGCCTCACGGTCTGCGGCGCCGAACCCGAAGGCGAAG
>JBQCEW010000203.1:0-2767 GCA_051959815.1 Solirubrobacterales bacterium | reverse complement strand
GACGTCAACCTCGTGGGCCGCATCGACTCCCACAACGGCGGCATCCGCACGACCTTTGAAGCGGTGCCCGATGCCCCGGTCACCAAGTTCACGCTGCGGATGAAAGGCGGCGCCAAGGGCTTGCTCGTCAACTCCACGAACGTCTGCCTGAAGCCCCATAAGGCGCAGGCGAACTTCACGGCGCAGAACGGCAGAGCCGCCAACCTGCGGCCGGTGCTGGACTTTGCGGGGTGCGGGAAGGGCGGGAAGAAGAAGTAGCACCGGCGCTTTGGGCGGTGACGATGCGCTTTGTGATGCGAACTCCCTTGTTCGCATCACTTGTCTCTTGACGAGGCTTCCTGCAGGTCAGATCCTGGTCGAACAGTGTTGCTCGATCAGGAAAGGAAGTACTTCAAATGCACAAGAAGCTAATCATGGCCTGCATGGCGATCGCCGCGTTTGTCATCGCGCCCGCAGCCTCGGCTTCGCCGGTATTGACAGAGAACCCAACTCCGATCCCCGTTGGCGCTTCGGTCACAGCCAAAAACACAGGGGTCGTTAAATTCACAGGAATTGCCGAATGCAGCACCGCTCATTTTGCTGGAACGGTCACTAACAATTCTGGCACGAAGGTCGAAATAGAAATTCCCTTGGGAAGTGCCAGCTTCACTGGCACCGGTACGAGTAGTGATTGCACATCCTCATTGGGGAGCGTCAGGGTGTTCGTTACAAGCAAAATTTGCCTTGCGACCAGCACCACCGACAACTTGCCCCTAACGGGTTGCGGTGGAAACATCGTTATTGACTGGGTGCTGACAGGCACTGGTGAATGCAAATACAGCACGGCCTCTGTCGGCAGCAGCTTCGCGACAAATGTCACGCCCGCTGTGGTCACTGTTACTGAACAGCCGCTCAGCAAGGCGGAAGGCGGCATCTTCTGTCTCGCCTCAACGAAGCTGGATATGACCCTTGATCTTTCCACAACAAGTGGAGTAGGGGTAGGACTGTCGTAGCGTAACCCTGCAGTTTCTCGGGCAGGAGTTGCTTGAGGCGACTCCTGCCCGAGACCGGCAAGGTGAATAGTCTTTTACCCTGTGATCGAGGCAGTTCTTTTCGACATCGACGGCACGCTGATCACCACCGGGGGGGCGGGGGGAGAGGCTTGGAAGCGGGCGTTTGTGGAGCTCTACGGGAACCCGCTTGACATTCGCGAGGTGACGGAGTCGGGGATGACGGACCCGGAAGTGGGGCGGATGGCGTTGCAGAACATCCTTGGGCGGGATCCTGATCCGCGGGAGTTGGCGGCGGCAATGGGTCATTACCTGCGGCACCTTTCGGCGGCTATCGACGAGTCGAGTGGCTATCGGGTGATGCCGGGGATCGAGGAGTTGCTGGAGCGGCTGGTGGATGCGGGGCACCTACTGGGCTTGACGACGGGGAATGTCGAGGCCGCCGCTCACATCAAGCTTGCTCGCTCGGGGCTCAATCGTTTCTTCTCCTTCGGCGGCTACGGCTCCGACTCGAACCAGCGCGCGGAGCTGACCCGCTGCGCCCTCGACCGTGGCAAGCTCGTCTCCGGCGGGGTCCTCACCCGCGACAACGCGATCTCGGTCGGCGACACCCCCCGCGACGTCGCCGCCGGCCACGGCGCCGGCATAGAGGTGGTCGGCGTCGCCACCGGCAACTTCACCGTCGAGGAACTGCGCCAGGCTGGTGCGAACTGGGCAATACCGGACGTGACGTCCGGCTTCCCGACCTGAGGCTCAGGTCTTGCTGCAGCGGGCTTGGTAGATGTTGAGAAACCCGCTCTCGAAGCCGTTTCTGGCCATCCGCAGATAGAGGCGCCAGACGCGGAGCCGTTCCGGGCCAGCGAGGCGGGTCGCCTCCTCGAGGTTGTCGTCGAGGTTCTGCGCCCAGTGCTTCAGGGTCTCCGCGTAGTCGGGGCCGAAGTCCTCGACGTGGTGGACGACGAAGCCGGCGCGTTCCAGCGCCAGCAGGTTGCGCGAGAGGTGCAGGGGGGCGGCGTCGGGGAAGACGTAGCGCTCGGAGAAGTCGCCCGCCTCGGGGTCGGTGTGTCGCAGCCGGGTGATGCCGTGGTTGAGCAGGCGCCCGCCGGGTTCCAGCAGCTCGGCGAGGGTTTGCGCGTAGAGATCGATGTTGGCCGAGCCGACGTGCTCGACCATGCCGATGCTGGCGATCGCGTCGAACTTCTCGCCGAGCGACGGAAGGTCGCGGTAGTCCATGACGCGGACGTCGACCCGGTCGGCGACGCCGGCTTCCTCGGCCCGCTGCCGCGCCTTTTCGGCCTGCGGCGGTGAGAGGGTGATGCCGACGACGTTGGCGCCGTACTTCGTCGCCGCCCAGAGCGGGAAGCCGCCCCAGCCGCAGCCGACGTCGAGGACGCGCTCGCCCTCCTCGATCGCCAGCTTCCGCGCCACGGTGTCGAGCTTCTCCTCCTGCGCTTCCTCCAGCGTCTTCTTCTCGCCGCCACGCCAGATCGCGCAGCTATAGACCATCGTCGGCCCGAGGAAGAGCTCGAAGAACTCGTTGGAGACGTCGTAGTGGTGGCGGACGGCGCGGGCGTCGCGCTCCTTGCTGTGGCGCTTGCCGCTCGGCCGCAGCTCGGCTTCCGGCCGCTTCGGCGGCATCGTCAGGCCCATCGCCCGCACCGCGCCCACCATCAGCGCCCGCTGGTCGGCGCCTTCGAGCGAGGGCGGCTGCCAGCCGCCGAGGACCCGGATCACCGCGTCGATGTCGTCGACTTCGATCTCGCCGCTGACGTAGGCGC
>JBQCEW010000202.1:0-3429 GCA_051959815.1 Solirubrobacterales bacterium | reverse complement strand
GACACCGACCCGAAGGCCGCGCGCCTTGCAGAAATCGAAGCCTCGATGAAGACTTTCAACGCGTCCCAGGGCCGCGTTGTGAAGCCGACGCAAGGCCACGTCGATCCGACGAAGGTGCATCGCCTCGCGGAAATTTACGGCCCCCTCGTGGCGGACAACCTCGACCGAGGCCGCGGTATCCGGCGGCTCGGTATCCGCGGCGGTGAAGATCAGCACCTCGCCACCTTCGCTGAAGAGCGGAGCATCCCAGGGGAGGTCGAGGCGACCGCTGACCAGCACCATCAGCGGCTCGGGGGGGAGCCCTGCCCGCTGGCGCTGCTCGCGCGTCTCCTGCTTGGAGACCAGCCGGCCGTACTGCTCCACCCGCATCGTCCCGGCGCCGATCATCACCGCGTCGAAGCGAGTCCGCAGCCCCGCCAGCATCGTCGTGTCGGTGTCCGAGCCGATCGGGCCGGAGCGCCCCTCGATCGTCGCCCGTCCGTCGACGGTGGCGACGAAGTTCATCGCCACCAGCGGCCGGTCCTCGCGCGCTTCCTCCCACGGCCGATAGGTCTCCAGTTGTGCGGAGACCGTGGTCGGGCCGGGATCGGGCAGGAGCCGCCGCATCGACGCGAGGCTACCGACTGGGCTGGCGCCCGAGACCGCTTAGCGCTCCCTTGCCTCGGGCTCGGGCATCGCGAAGAGGGCCGTAGCCGCCACGGCGGGGATCGGCTTCTCGCCTGACTTGCTCCTCCGCTCGGCGCTGGCCGCCTGTTCCTCGAACACCATTTCCAGCAACTCGTCCATCGCTTTGCTCAGGCGCGCGAAGCCCTCCGAGTCCAAGAGGAGAGGGGTCCGCGTCAGGTGCCAGTCCGGACGGGAATGAAAAGTGCCTTTCTCAAGAGCCTCGGTCGCGTCGTCAATCAGAATGTCCCAGTTGTAGGCGGAGAATGCCTTCTTCACCTCGAGCGGCATCTGCTCTGACTCGGCTGCCGATATCAAAGGCCGTTCCACCGCTTTGTAAAAGTGGGCGACGGCGCCGCGCACCGATTCTTCGTTGACCAGCTCAATCAAGCCAAGCTCACCGAGGACCCGAACGTGGTAGCTGACGTTGCTGAGATCCTCGTCGAGAAGCTCCGAGATCTGCCTCGGACTTGCCACCCGATCGCTGAGGATGGTGAGGCATTTCGTCCGCAGGGGGTGGCTCAGACCTTTCACGAGTTGCTCGTGTGCAGGCCTCCCGAAGCTCCCCTCCGTATTTCGATCTCCTTTGTCCTGTGCCGCGGAACCGTTGATTTGCCGGCTCATGACGCTCCCTCCTCCTCCTGCTTTGGCGACGTGCTCCGGTACAGATTATTCCTGCATTTCTTATTCCGTAAATGCGTTAGTTCGTAAAACCGCTGCAAACGTTTCCAGCAAACGCCGGGTCGCCTTGGTCCCACCACCCCAAGGAAGGAGGTGACTCGGCATGACGCTAAGCCAGCACACCCCGGTGATCCCGGCGATTTCGACTGGGAAGACCAGCTAGGGAGGAGGAAGAAAGGGGCGGGTTGCCACATACGACTCGCCCCCTTTTTCCGTGGCGCTGGCGTTCCGGGCAGTATGGCGCTCGACCCGGCGCCTCAATCAGCTGTAGTCAGCTGTAGTCGTGCCAGCCGGCGAACTGGCGGCCGGCGAACTTCTGCAGATCGGCGACGTCCTCGGTGAAGCGGCCCCGGACCGCCTCGAAGAGGTCGTCGGGGAGCTTCGGCTTCGGCGCCGGCGGCTTCTCGGGGTCATGGACGACCTTCTCGACAATCCAGCGCATCGACTCGGGCAGGCGGTCGAAGTTGCGATCGAAGGAGCGGAAGCCCGGCAGTTTGATCAGCTTCTCCATGAACTGGTATTTGTCGCCCTGCTTGGCGCTCGACTTCTCCCACTCGCGGTCGAACTGCTCCGAGGTGAAGCTCTCGTCGACGCCGGCGAAGGCGAAGGCCTTGCGCATCGTCTCCTCGCGTTCTGACTGCAGCTCCTCCTGGGTGATGATCGCTATTTGCGAGCGATCGAAGCGCTCCAGGTAGGGCTGCAGCTGCATCCAGTACTTGGAGCGGTTGGTGTAGGAGTTGGCGGGATTGGCGAGCACCTCGACCAGGTCGCCGGTCTCGTAGCCGGCGCCGGTCGCGTGGACCCAATGGGAGAGGATCCGCTTGATTGGGTCGCGGACCATGTAGAGGAGGCGCGCGTCGGGGCAGTTATGCTCGATCCGCTCAGCGACCCCCTCGAAGCGCGGCAGGTTCGTGTAGTGCGGGGAGGACTCGCCGCGGACCTTGAAGCGGTCGTCAAAGCGGCTCGCGTACCAGTCGAGCCCGAGGTCCCAGTTCAGCTCCTCGACGAAGAAGTTGAGCTCCTTCGGCTTCGACATCTGGATTTCCGGATGCAGGCCGAGGTAGTGGTGGATGCTCGTCGTCCCGCACTTGAGCCCGCCGATGATGATCAGGTTCGGCAGTTGCGCATGGCGTTTGCGCCGCCGGCGCCAGCGGCTTTTGCGATCAGCCGCGTAGCGCTCGCGGGCACGGTCGCACATCGCCTCGTCGGCGGGATCGGAGAAAGGGGTCTGGGGCAGCGTCTGCGCGGTGGGGTCCGGCACGAGCGGGGCTAGTCTAGCTGCGATGGTCTTCGCCGATCTCCAGGACAACTTCGAAGCTTTCTTCGAACGCAGCGCCGAATTCTTCCGCCACCTCTCGGAAATCCACTGGCAGGCGTTCGGCATCGCCCTCCTCTGCCTACTGGGGATGCAGCTCGCGCGCACCTGGGCCTGGCGCAACGTCCTCCGCGCCGCCTATCCGGAAAAACGGATCGCCTTCCTGCCGCTGGCCGCGGCCTATCTGGCGGGGGCGGGGATCAACGCGGCGGTGCCGGCGCGCGCGGGCGACGTGACCAAAATCTTCCTCGTCAAGCGGCAGATTCCCGACTCCTCCTACCCGGCGGTGACCTCCTCCTTCCTGGTGCAGACGGTCTTCGACACCTCGATTGGGATCCTCGTCCTGCTCTACGCGATCACCCAGGGATTGCTGCCGCCGCTGCCGAAGATCCCCGACCTGCCGGCCTTCGAGATCTCCTTTTGGGCGAACCACCCCCAGGTCTTCGCGATCGCCACCGTGGCGTTGCTGTTGGCGATCGCCCTCGGCATCTACCTGCTTGCGCACCGCGTGCGCCGCTTCTGGGCGCGGGTGCGCCAGGGGCTGGTGATCCTCACCATGCCGCGCCGCTATCTGCGCGAGGTCGCCGCCTGGCAGGGGGTCGGCTGGCTCTGCCGCTTCGCCGCCTTCTGGTTCTTCCTCGAAGCCTTCGGCATCGCCGGCTCCGTCGGCAACGTGATGCTGGTGATGAGCGTGCAGGCGATCGCCAACGTCATTCCCCTCACCCCCGGCGGCGCCGGCGCCCAGCAGGCGCTCCTGGTCGCGACCCTGA
>JBQCEW010000201.1:0-3184 GCA_051959815.1 Solirubrobacterales bacterium | reverse complement strand
TACCCGGGCGATCCGGAGACCGGCAAGGGCGGGATCTACAACTTCGTCACCAAGCGCGCCGACTGTCGCGGCGACCGCTCGAAGGTCTCCTGGACCCAGGTCGAGACGGGCTCGGCGGTGACGTGGAAGTATCCCTCCTGCGTGCTGCGGGGGAACGAGAGCTCGGGCGAGTTCTACTCGATCGCCATCACCAACGGCCGCCAGCAGGCCGACACCGGCACCAAGATGATCCATCTGGGGCGCGACACCCGCTCGCGGATCATCTCCAAGGGCATCAGCGCGGGCCATTCGTCCAACACCTACCGCGGTCTGGTCTCGGCGAACCCGAAGGCCAAGGGCGCGCGCAACTTCACCCAGTGCGACTCTCTCCTGATCGGCAAGCACTGCGCCGCCCACACCGTGCCCTACGTCGAGGCGCGCAACGGCCAGTCGGTGTTCGAGCACGAGGCCACCACCACGCGTCTCTCCGAAGACCAGCTGTTCTATGTGATGCAGCGCGGCCTTTCGCAGGAGGAGGCGGTGCAGCTGCTGGTCAACGGATTCGTCAAGGACGTGCTGCAGGAGCTGCCGATGGAGTTCGCGGTCGAGGCCCAGAAGCTGGTCGCGATTTCCCTGGAGGGCAGCGTCGGATGACGGGCCGCCGCAAGACCGCCGCCAGGCCGCTCACGCTCAAGGACGCCTTCGAGACCGAGTTCGCCCGTCGGGAGATGGAGCGGCGTGCGCGCGAGGAGGCCGAGCGCCGCCAGCAGGAGGCCGACCTCGCCGGCGCTGAGGCGCTGCACGCGGCGCTGACCGCCGACGCCGAGTTCCTCGCGAGCCGCAGCCTCACCGCCGATCGGCGGCGCTACACCGTGGCGCTCGATCACGAACGCTTTCGCATCTCGGCCTATTTCGAGGCTGGGAGCATCAACGTCACCCTCTCCGACAAGCGCGCGGCCGCGGCCGGCGCCTCGGTTCCCCGCCGCCAGGAGACCGTCGAGGGCGTCCCCGCCGCGCTCCGTGCGATCGCCCAGTTCCTTGTCGACGAGATCCGCTGATGGCCCTGAGAGACGCCTATTTTTCCAAGCTCGAGCGCAAGAAGCAGGCTGAGGAGGCCGCCGAGCGGCCCTATCACGAGGCGCACGAGCGGCTGAAGGCGCTGTTCCACGAGATCCGCGCCGACCGCGCGCTGATGGACGCCATCCTGGCCGAGGTCGAATTGAACGGCGACGAGCTGCAGATCGACCCTGGCCCGGTCTTCATCAGGGTCGCGGTGGACCATGCCGGCGACTATCACATGACCTGCGAGATCAAGTCGCACGAGGACCCGAAGATCATCGAGATTCCGGTGAAGTCCGTCCCCGACATCGAGGAGGCGATCGCCGACCTCCTCGTCACCTACGTACGCGAGCGGGATTGAACCTAAAGACCATGCTGAAGATCGAAGACCTGCGCGCCGCCGTCGACGGCAAGGAAATCCTCAAGGGCCTTTCGCTGGAGGCGCCCTCCGGCGAGGTGCACGCCATCATGGGCCCGAACGGGGCCGGCAAGTCGACGCTGTCCTATGTGCTCACCGGGCGTGCCGGCTACGAGGTGACCGGCGGCTCCGTCACTCTCGATGGCGAAGACCTGCTGGCGCTGGAGCCGAACGAGCGGGCCGCCCGCGGGGTCTTCCTGTCGTTCCAGTATCCGCTGGAGATTCCCGGTGTTCCGGCGCTGACCTTCATCCGCACCGCGCTCAACGCCCAGCGCAAGGCGCGCGGCGAGGCGGAGATCACCGCGCCCCAGTTCCTCAAGCTCGCGCGGGAGAAGTCGGCGGCGCTGAAGATGGACTTCGACATGCTGAAGCGGGGCCTCAACGTCGGCTTTTCCGGCGGCGAGAAGAAGCGGATGGAGATCCTGCAGATGTCGATGCTGGAGCCGCGTCTGCTGTTGCTCGACGAGACCGACTCCGGTCTCGACATCGACGCCCTGCGCATCGTCTCGGAAGGCGTCAACGCGCTGCGCAGCCCCGAGCGCTCGGCCCTCGTGATCACCCACTACCAGCGGCTGCTCGACTACATCAAACCCGACCGCGTGCACGTGCTGTCGGCGGGCCGCATCGTCGCCTCCGGCGGCCCGGAGCTGGCGCTGGAGCTGGAGCGCGAAGGCTACGACCGCTACGCGAGGGCCGCATGAGTCTGGCTTCGGCCATCGCCGCGCGCGACGCCGCGGCCCTGCCTGGCCGGCGTGACGAGGACTGGCGCTGGACCGACCTGCGCGGCCTGATCCGCACCGTGCCCGAGCCGTCGGCGCCGCTGCCTGCGGAGGCGGTCGAGCCTGGGCCGTTCGCGGGGCTCGCGGCGCGGTCGCTGACGATCGCCAACGGCCGCGGCGATGCGGCCATCGAGATCTCGGCGGATCAGGTCGTGGCTCTGGACGTGATATCTCAGGGCGACGGCTCGCACGCCGCGGCCCTGGCGATCAGCGTCGCGCCCGGGGTCAGCGCAACCTTGCTCGAAAGCTATCGCGGGGAGGGGACCTATCTCGCCCACACCGCGCTTAACATCCGGCTGGGCGTGGGCGCAAAGCTGGAGCGCATCGTGCTCGCAGTCGAGGACGCCGAGGCCGTCGCGGTCAGCCAGACCGAGGTGGAGCTCGCCGCAGAGGCCGAGTTCGTGCAGACCACCGTCGCGTTCGGCGCACGCCGCCAGCGCCTGGAGACCCGGGTGGCCCATCCGGGCGGGCGCGCCCGGCTCCGGCTCGACGGCGCCTACCTGTTGAGCGGCAAGCGGCATGCCGATCTCACCACCTCGGTGGCCCACGCGGGCCTGTATGGCGAGACGGACCAGCTGACCAAGGGCGTGGTGCGCGACCAGGCCCGCGGCGTCTTCCAGGGCCGCATCGTCGTGGCCGAGGGCGCCGACCACACCGAGGCGAGGATGGGCCACCATGCGTTGGTGCTGTCGGACCACGCCGAGGTCGACGCCAAGCCGGAGTTGGAGATCTATGCCGACGACGTGGCCTGCAGCCACGGCAACACCGTCGGCGCGCTGGACGAGGAGGCGCTGTTCTACATGCGCCAGCGCGGCATCCCCGAGGCCGAAGCCCGCGCCCTGCTGGTCGAGGCCTTCGTCGGCGAGGTGCTCGACCGCATCGGTCACGAGGGCGCGCGCGCGGTCGTGCGGGCCTGGGCGGGCGAAAGGCTGAGCGGGCGATGACCTTC
>JBQCEW010000200.1:0-2652 GCA_051959815.1 Solirubrobacterales bacterium | reverse complement strand
CTGCTGCTCGGCCGCCTCGATCTGGTCGCGGGCGGAGATGTCCACGTCGCCCTTCTGGGCCTGCGCGGCGATATCGCCGCCGATCCGGATCA
The DNA here is from genome assembly GCA_051959815.1 of Solirubrobacterales bacterium. GTDB lineage: Bacteria > Actinomycetota > Thermoleophilia > Solirubrobacterales > 70-9 > VAYN01. The sequence continues at coordinate 2,560 of JBQCEW010000200.1, read as the reverse complement.
GGTCGCGGCGCAACGCCAGGTCGTAGACCGCCCGGGCGTAATCTGGCGCATTGGCGGCCGGCGGCGCGCGGTCGACGAGATCGGCGAGGTAGCGCACCCCGCCCAGTTCCTCGAAGGCCGGGTCGCGGGAAAACTGCTCGGCCAGCAGGATCGGCTCGGCCAGCTGGCCTTTGCGGACATTGACCTCGATGGCCTGGAACAGCCGCTGGTGGAACAGCTCGAAGAAGTGGACGTCCCGCAGGAAGTCGCCGATTCGCTCGAAGGCGCCGTTGTCGTAGAGAATCGCGCCCAGCAGCGCCTGTTCAGCTTCGACGTTGGCCGGGAGGTGAGGGATCGCGACCTCATTCGCGACAGGTCGCAGGTCGAGCGCCGGGACGATTGCCATACCCTACCGTTAGCCGAAGGCCGGGACCCTGATCAGTGCGACATCTGCGTCGATCAACGATCGTCCACACCCTTTGCGGCCGCCTGTGGACAAGCTCTGCCTTGGGGAAAGCTATTCTGCGGCCAGCGCCAGCGCCAGCGGCTGCGGTTGGATCTTGCGGCAGCGCACAAGGAGCGCGAGGTGGTCTGCGCCGTTCTGCACGTCGCGGACCCAGGCCTTGTCGCCGTGGACCGCGACGACTTCGAAATGCGGAAAGAAATTCTGCCCCGCGCGGACGATGTCGCCGACGAGGATCTCCTCGTCGTAGTCCCGTTCGTGACGGATCGAGAACACGTCGGAGTAGCTGGACAGGGACATGGCGCGCCCTCCGGAGAGACAGGAACGTCGAGGCGAGGGCGTCGAAATAAAGATTTTGCCCGGCGGGGGGACGGCGCCTTTCGTCGCAGCCGGCGGAACCGGCCGGGCGGTCTTGCGGATCACATCGCGCTTCCGATCTCTAGGACATGGATGAAGCTGCTGCCAACCGCCGCGCAGGCCTCGCCCCCGGCCTGGCGGCGGGCGTCGACGAGGCGATGATCAGCCGCCTGGTCCACGCCTTCTACGCGAAAGTCAGGCGTGACCCGCAGCTCGGGCCGATCTTCGATCGGGAGGTCGAGGATTGGGCGGAGCACCTGGCGCGGCTCTGCGACTTCTGGTCCTCGGTGCTGTTGATGAGCGGCCGCTTCAAGGGCCAGCCGATGCAGGTCCACGCGCAGTTGGCGGAGATCACGCCGGCGCACTTCGCCCGCTGGCTGGAGCTCTTTCATGAGATGGCGAGGGAGACGTGTCCGGCCGAGGCGGCGGCGCTGTTCTGCGCCAAGGCCGACAATATCGGCGAGAGCCTTCAGCTGGGCATAGCCGTCAGCCGCGGCGAGTCTCTGCCGCCTTTGCGCCCTAGATGATCCGGCCGTAGAGGCTGCAGCGGGCGCTCCAGCCGCCTTTCATCTCGGTCACGGCGGCGATCTTCACTTCGTGGACGGCGCCGTCGCTGACGACGGTGTAGAGGTCGCCTATCCGCGGATGCAGCGGATCGACCGACCAGATGACCAGCTCGCCCTTGGTTAGCAGCTCGTCGTCGAGGATCTCGTAACCGCTGTCGTTGAACGGCCGAAGCGCAGGATCACGAGCCGTCGCCATCTATTTCCGTCTCCTCACCCCTCGGCCGAGGCCGATCTGCTTGGCGAAGTCGGATCGCCGCGCGGCGTAGGCCGGCGCCACCATCGGGTAGTCGGCCGGCAACCCCCACCGACGGCGGTACTCGTCCGGGCTCATGTCGTAGCGCGAGCGAAGGTAGCGCTTCAGCATCTTGAGCCGCTTTCCGTCTTCCAGGCAGACGATGTAGTCGTGCTGCACCGATTTCGAGAGCGGCACGGCCGGCTTGGGGCGTTCCTCGACGGGCGCGGGCGCGCCTCGCGTCAGGCCCTCGAGAGCTTGGTGGACAGTGCGGATGATGTCCGGGACGGCTTCGGCTGAGACAGCGTTGCGGCTCACATAGGCCGCCACGATCTCGGCCCCGAGGCGCAGCAGCTCCTCCGAGGAGCGGCCTTCGGGGTCGGGTCCAACGCTCATTCAGTCCCCCTTGCATTTTCACGCTTCACACGCCGGCGCCGAGCACGCGGCTACGGCACGGGTCTGGGACGCAACGCAGGCGCGCGTCGTTTGGTTCCTCGACAATGCGCCGCGGCTGCGCAGAGGCGTTGGAACGAACGCCGCAACCGGCTAAAGAGCGCCTTCCGCCCGTCCTGTTCCTCTGCAAGCCCCGGAAAGGCGTCGCCTTGACCCTGCACGTGCAAGCCCAGTCCTCCGCCGACGATTTCTTCACCCGCGGCGTCGGCGAGACCGACCCGGATCTCGCCAGGGTGCTGAAAGGTGAGCTGACGCGGCAACAGGACCAGATCGAACTGATCGCGTCGGAGAACATCGTCTCCAAGGCGGTGCTCGAGGCGCAGGGCTCGGTGCTGACCAACAAGTACGCGGAAGGCTATCCGGGCAAGCGGTACTACGGCGGCTGCGAGGTCGTCGACGAGGCCGAACGTCTGGCGATCGACCGGGCCAAGCAGCTGTTCGGCTGCGAGTTCGCCAACGTCCAGCCGCACTCCGGCAGTCAGGCGAACCAGTCGGTCTTCATGGCGACCA
>JBQCEW010000199.1:0-3899 GCA_051959815.1 Solirubrobacterales bacterium | reverse complement strand
TGCAGCTCGATCAGCCGGTTGAGCTCGACCGCGTACTCCATCGGCAGCTCCTTGGTCACCGGCTCGATGAAGCCGTTGACGATCATCTTCGAGGCCTCCTCCTCGTCGAGGCCGCGGCTCTGCAGGTAGAACATCTGCTCGTCGCCGATCTTCGACACCGTGGCCTCGTGGCCGACGTCGGCGTCGTTCTCGTCGATGCGGATCGTCGGGTAGGTGTCCGAGCGCGAGTCCTCGTCGAGGAGCAGCGCGTCGCAGACCACCTTCGAGCGCGATTCCTTCGCCCCGTCGGCGACCTCGAGCAGGCCGCGGTAGGTCGCCCGGCCGCCGTCTTTGGAGATCGACTTGGAGAAGATCGAAGAGGTCGTCTTCGGCGCGACGTGGATGATCTTGCCGCCGGCGTCCTGGTGCTGGCCCTCACCGGCGAAGGCGATCGAGAGGATCTCGCCGTGGGCTTCGTTGCCGAGCAGGTAGATCGACGGGTACTTCATCGTCAGCTTCGAGCCGAGGTTGCAGTCGACCCACTCCATCGTCGCCTTCTCCTGCGCGACCGCGCGCTTGGTGACGAGGTTGTAGACGTTCTGCGACCAGTTCTGGACGGTCGTGTAACGGACCCGCGAGCTCGGTTTGCAGACGATCTCCACCACCGCCGAGTGCAGCGAGTCGCTGGAGTAGACCGGCGCCGTGCAGCCCTCGATGTAGTGGACGTCGGCGCCCTCCTCGCAGATGATCAGCGTCCGCTCGAACTGGCCCATGTTCTCGGTGTTGATCCGGAAGTAAGCCTGCAGCGGCATCTCGACCTTGACCCCGGCCGGCACGTAGACGAACGAGCCGCCCGACCAGACCGCGCTGTTCAGCGCCGCCAGTTTGTTGTCGTTGGGCGGGATCACCGTCGCCCAGTACTCGCGCACCAGGTCCTCGTGTTCGCGCAGGGCCGAGTCCATGTCGGTGAAGATCACGCCCTGTTCCTCGAGCTTCTCGTTCACCTGGTGGTAGACGACCTCGCTCTCGTACTGGGCGCCGACCCCGGCGAGGAATTTGCGCTCGGCCTCCGGGATCCCCAGCCGGTCGAAGGTGTTTTTGATGTCCTCGGGGACCTCGCTCCAATCGCGGCTGTTCTTGTCCGAGGCGCGGACGAAGTAGTGGATGTCGTCGAAGTCGATCTGGTCGAGGTCGCCGCCCCATTTCGGCGTCGGCCGCTGTTCGAAGTGTTCGAGCGCCTTCAGTCGGAAGTCCCGCATCCACTGCGGCTCGTCCTTGTACTCGGAGATCGTTTCGACGACCTCGCGCGTCAGCCCCTTCGGGGCTTTGTAGGCGTAGCCCGTCTCGGGATCGTTGAAGCCGAACTTCTCCTTGTAGTCGGCGTTGATGCCGGCTAGCTCGCGTTTCTCGGCGAGCACCTCGGGCGTTGCCATGTCAGTTGACCTCCAAAGTGATGGTGTCGTCCTCGACCGCTACGGGGAACGTCTGGACCGGCTGGAAGGCGGGGAGCGTCTTCGGCCTGCCGCTGGCGAGGTCGAAGAGGGAGCCGTGGCGCGGGCACTCGACCGTGCAGGCGCCCGGGTCGAACTCGCCCTCGGCCAGCGGCCCGTTGTCGTGCGAGCAGCGGTCCTCAATCGCGTAATAGGTGCCGTCGCAGTTGAAGACGCCGATTTTCATCCCGTCGTGCTCGACCAAGCGCATGCCGCCCGGCGGCAGCTCCGCGGCCGGGCAGACGGGGATCTTGGTTCCTACGATGTCGGTCAAGAGGGTGGGGTGCTCCTGGGTAGCTGCAGCCGCTAGTGCGGCTTGAGACTTAATCCTACTTCTACAGTCGGATTTTAGCGGGACGGGCCGATCGGCTTTCACAGCTCGGCGATGAGTTTTCGCCGCATCTGTGGTCTTATCAACATCGACCCTTCTAGAGAGGAGAGAGCGATGAGCGAGAGGACCAGTTACGCGCCCGGCATGCCCTGCTGGGTCGAACTCAGCGGGACGCCGGACATCGAGGCCAGCGCGAGCTTCTACGGCGAGCTGTTCGGCTGGGAAATGCCGGAGCTGCCGAACTCGGCTGAATTGGGCGGTTACCGGCGGGCGAAAAAGGGCGGCAGGGACGTGGCCGGCGCCTCGCCGCGAATGGAGGACGGCCAGCCGACCGTCTGGGCGACCTACGTCTCGGTCGACGACGCGACGGCGACTCTGGCCAAGGTGGGCGAGGCGGGCGGCACGGCGATCGTCGGGCCGATGGACGTGATGGGCCTCGGAACGATGGCTGTGTTCGCCGACCCTACCGGCGCTGCCTGCGGTATCTGGCAACCGGGGACGTTCGCCGGCGCCGAGCTGGTCAACGAGGCGGGGGCCTGCGGCTGGAACGAGCTCTCGACCCGCGACACGGCAGCCGCCAAGGAGTTCTACGGCGCGGTCTTCGGCTGGGGCCATGACGATGAACCGTCGCCCCGGGTCGGCACCTACACGATCTGGAAAGCGGGCGATGCGATGGTCGGCGGCATGCTCGACATGAGCGCCTTGGAGATGCCGGCGGAGATACCGCCCCATTGGCTCGTCTATTTCGGCGTCGAGGACGCCGACGCCGCGGTGGAGAAGGTGCAGAGCGGCGGCGGCAGCGTCATGAACGGTCCGATCGACATCCCGGTCGGCCGCTTCGCCGTCGTCTCCGACCAGTTCGGCGCGACCTTCGCGGTGATGAAGCCGAGCGAGGAGACGCTGGCGAGCGCACCGTAGGGTTGTCAAAAGCGCATCCGAGTTTCGGCACAGCGGGCTGTGTCGAAACTCGGATGCGACGGCTAAAGCTGCCCGAGGTCAGCGACCGCTTCGGTCGGGTCGCCGGCCTCGCCCTCGTCCTCCCATTCGGCGGGCTTGCCGAGGGAGGCGCTCTTGACGACCTTGAGGCCGAGCATCGCGCACTTCATCCGCGTGGCGGAGATGTCGATCCCGAGCAGCTCGAGGACGAAGTCTTTCGGCAGCTTCAGCACCTCCTCGCGGCTCATCCCGACCAGCTCGTCGGTCAGCAGCGAGGTGGCGGCGGTGGAGATCGCGCAGCCCTTGCCCTCGAAGGCAATCTCAGCGACCCTGTCGTCCCCGTCGAGCCGGATCGTCACGTGCTGCTCGTCGCCGCAGAACGGGTTCGTGTCCTCGAACTCGAGATCCGGGCTCTCGAGGTGGCCGAAGTTGTGCGGCCGTTTGTAGTGCTCAAGGATCTGGTCGCGGTAGAGCTCGTCCATCAGAGACCAAACACCTTACGCGCGTCTTCGAGCCCGTCGACGAGGCGGTCGATCTCTTCGGTCGTCGTGTAGACGCCGAAGCTGGCGCGGGCGGTGGCGGCGATGTCGAGGCGGTCCATCAGCGGCTGGGCGCAGTGGTGGCCGGCGCGGACGGCGACGCCGTGGCGGTCGAGAATCTCGGAGACGTCGTGGGCGTGGATGCCCTCGATCTCGAAGGAGACGGGGCCGAGGCGGCCGGGGCCGCGGGGCGGGCCGAAGACGCGCAGGCCCGGCACCTCGGCGAGGCGCTCCAGCGCGTAGTCGGCGATCTGCTCCTCGTGCTCGCGCACCGCTTCCATGCCGACCATGTCGAGCCAGCGCAGGGCGGAGGCCATCCCGATCGCCTGGGCGATCGCCGGCGTCCCCGCCTCGAAACGCGCGGGCGCGTCGGCGTAGGTCGTGCCCTCCTTGGTGACCTTGCGGATCATCGAGCCGCCGCCAAGGAAGGGCGGCATCTCCCGCAGCAGATCGAGCTTGGTCCAGAGCGCGCCGATCCCGGTCGGCGCGTAGAGCTTGTGGCCGGTCAGCGCGTAGAAGTCGACGCCGAGCTCGGCCATGTCGAGCGGCAGCTTCGGCGCCGCCTGGGCGCCGTCGGCGAGGACGAGCGCGCCGGCGTCGTGCGCCAGGCGGGAGATCTCGGCG
>JBQCEW010000198.1:0-8557 GCA_051959815.1 Solirubrobacterales bacterium | reverse complement strand
GAGGGCGAAGAGAAGTGGGAGTGCGATCGCGACGGCGAAGGCGAGAGCTACGGCGGTGGGGGCGCCGCTGATGAAGCCTCTTCCCGCCTCGAGGAGGGCGGTGACCGGGTTGATCGAGGCGACGGCGTGGATCCAGCCGGTCAGCAGGCTCAGGGGGACGTAGACGGGGGCGAGGAAGAGGATCAGGAAGACCGGGAACTGCATCAGCGGGCCGCCCTGGATCGAGCGGACGCGCATCGCCACGCCCGCGGCCCACATCGTCGCCGTCAGGTTGACGAGCAGGGCGAGCCCGTAGAGGCCGAAGAGTTCGACGCCGGAGCCGTCGATGTTCATCCCGGCGACGAGGGCGACGGTGGTCAGCACGGTCCAGGTGACGAAGGCCCGGAGGACAGCCGCGATCGCGTAGCCGGCGACGATGCCGTTGCGATTGGAGGCGGCGAGCAGGTAGCGGCGGGCGAAGCCGGTCTCGAAGTCGCGGGCGATCCCGAAGCCGGTGAAGACGCCGCCGAATGCGGCCGACTGCAGCAGGACGAAGACGAACTGGAAGGCGGTGTAGCCGGTCGGGAAGTCGAAGCCGGGGACGTTCGAGACCGAGGAGAGCCCGCCCGCGAAGGAGGTGAAGAAGAAGAGCGGGAAGGCCAGCGCCGGGACCAGGAAGGCCGGGTTGGTGAGGAAGTTGTGGGTGCTGCGCCAGGCGACCGCGAGGGCGACGGCGCGGAAGCCGGCGGGGCGGTTGTCGGGGGCGCTCACGTCCGCACCAGCCTCGTCTTCAGGGCAGCGCTCGCCGCGTACATGCCGATCGCGAAGATCGCCGCTGCGATCCCGAAGCCGAGCGCCAGCTTGTCGACCACCCAGCCTTCGATCAACAGCGAACGGAAGGCGCCGAGCAAGTAGGAGACCGGGTTGGCACTGGCGATCACGCGGAACCAGTCGGTCTGGATCAGGTGCAGCGGCAGCGCCATCGAGGAGAGGAAGAGGAAGACGAAGAAGACCGGGAAAAGGCTCTGGATCGCCTCGCCGGTCCCGGTGCGCAGGGCGGCGAACAGGCCGATCGTGCCGAAGGAGACGGTGACCGAGACCGAGAGCAGGATGATCATCAGCGCCCCGCCCGCGCCGGCGGCGAGTTCGGCGCCGGCGATCAGGCCGACGGTGAGGTAGACGACTCCCTGGACGACGCCGAGGACGATCGTCCCGGCGAGCAGGCCGGTGAGGAGGGCGGCGCCGCGCAGCGGGGTCAGCGCCAGCCGGTTGAGGAAGCCGGTTTCGATGTCGCGGGCGAGGTCGGTCCCGGAGTTCATCACCGAGAACAGCGCCCCCTGCATGAAGGGGACGGCGAGGGCGAAGGTGAGGTAGGAGTCGGTCGGGAAGCCGGGCAGGTTAGTCGCGTCTTTGAGCCCGCCCGAGTTGACCGCGAGCAGGAACATCGGGAAGACGAGGGCGGGGACGATCTGCGCCGGTTGGCGCAGGGTCCGCAGCACCGAGCGGTGGGCGAGCTGCCCGACCTGGGTGGCGAGCGAGTCGCTCATGCCGAGGCGACCGCCTCCGGCTCGGCGGGCTCGGCCTCCTCGCCGGCGGCGCCCTCCAGCGAGCGGCCGGTCTTGGCGAGGAAGACGTCATCGAGCGAGGGAGCGTGCAGTTGCAGGTGATCGATCGCGATGTTCTCGGAGTCGAGGGCACGCACAACCTCGGCCAGCTCCGCCTCGCTGCCCTGCAGGAGTACGGCGACGGCGCGGGGGGAGCAGTTGGCGCGCTCGCCGAAGCGGCCGAGGACGGCGGCCATGCGCTCGCGATCGGCGTCCTCGCGCGGGACCGCTTCGACCGTGGGGCGGCCGATTTCGGCCTTCAGCTCGGCCGGGGTGCCCTCGGCGACGATGTGGCCGTGGTCGATGATCCCGACCCGGTTGGCGAGCGCGTCGGCCTCCTCCAGGTACTGGGTGGTGAGGAAGACGGTGACGCCGTCCTCGGCGGCGAGGCGGGCGACCTCGTCCCAGAGCGCGGTGCGGCTCTGGATGTCGAGGCCGGTCGTCGGCTCGTCGAGGAAGAGGATGCGGGGGCGGTGGGCGAGCGCCAGCGCCAGGTCGAGGCGGCGCTTCATCCCGCCCGAGTAGCCGCCGACTTTGCGGTCGGCGGCGTCGGTGAGGCCGACCCGCGCCAGCAGTTCGTTGCCGCGCTCGTCGCGCTCGGCCTTGCCGAGGCCGTGGAGCGCGGTCTGCAGCCGCATGTGCTCGCGGCCGGTCAGCAGCGGGTCGAGCGCCGCCTCCTGCAGCGCGGCGCCGATCGAGGCGCGCACCTGCGGGCCCTCGCGGACGACGTCGAAGCCGGCGACGCGGGCGGTCCCGGCGGTGGGAGGGAGGAGCGTGGTCAGCATCAGTACCGTCGTCGACTTGCCGGCGCCGTTGGGGCCGAGGAAGCCGTAGATCTCCCCCTGGGCGACCTCGAGGTCGATCCCGTCGACCGCCCGCGGGCCGTTCTTGAACTCGCGGACGAGGGCTTCGACCTCGATCCCGCCGCTGCGTGCACTGCTCTCCATTGACTGGTCTCCAAGCTCGTCGGTGGCCGTGAGGATCTGAGACTACGGGGGGCGGCCGACCGCCGAAGTGATCGAACGCATAGAACTCCGGGACCGATGCAGGAGCGCACCCGCACCTACCGTCTGGCGATGAACGTCAACAAGCCCGTGGCCTGGTGGGGGCGGATGCAGGTAGAGGGCCTGGAGACGGTGCCCGAGCGGGGGCCGTTGCTGATCGTTGGCAACCACGACAGCCACTGGGACCCGGTGATGGTCGGCGTCGCGGCGCTGGAGCGGCGGCAGATCCGCGCCCTGGCGAAATCGGAGCTTTGGGACGTGCGGGGCCTGGGGCCGATCCTCAACGGCATGGGACAGATCCCGATCGAGCGCGGCAAGGGCGATGCGCAGGCGCTGGCGAAGGCGATCGAGGCCCTCCGCTCGGGAATCTGCATCGGCGTCTTCCCCGAGGGCACCCGCTCCCGCGGCAAAGTCCTGCGCGCCCGCAGCGGTGTCGGCCGCCTGGTGCTGGAGGTGCCCGAGGCCCACGTCACCCTCGTCGCGATCGAGGGCACCAGCGACCTCACCGGCTTCCCCCGCCGCCCCCGCATCCGCATCCGCTTCTTCAACCCCGTAGGCGGCCAACCCCGCCCCGGCGAGGACCCAGCCGCCCTCTCCGCCCGCCTCCTCAGCGAGATCCGCGAGCTGGTCCCCCCGTCCCTGAGCTACCGCAAGCGCCCCAAGCTCAGCGCCGTAGCCGAAGACTAAGCCGCCCCGCACCCCCGGGCCGCCCCGAGGGCCCCAACCTCTCGCGTGGTTCCTTTGTCGTGTGGCAGCCGACAAAAGAACCACGCGATCGCTCGTCGCACCGCCACCGCCAATCGCGTGGTTCCTTTGTCGTCTCTGGCCCGACAAAGGAACCACGCGATGGGGAGGGGTTAGGCGAGGCGGCGGGAGAAGCTCTCCTCGAGGGCCTCCTTACCCTCTTCGCCGGGGACGGTCTTGTCGAGGCGGGCCCAGGCGCGGCGACCGTCGAGGTGGAGGGTTGCGACCTGGTTGTCGAAGCAGGGCCCCTCGAGGGTGCGCCAGCGGACGCCGGGGTCGGGTGCGCCGGCTGCGCGCGCCAGCAGGGTGGCGAGGGCGGTGAAGGGTTTGCGGAAGGCAGCGCGGACGACCCGCCGCTCTTTCTCGTCGAGCGGGTTGCGGTAGGGGGAGCAGACCGCCTGGTAGACGGGGCTGCGCTCGGCGGTGGCGCCGTTCGACCGCGGATAGCCGACCTCGCTCAGGTAGGCGTGGTGGACGTCGCCGGAGAGGACGACGATCGAGGCCGGGGCTTTGCCGCGCTTGCCGGTCGCCACCTCATGCAGGAGGTCGCGCAGTTTCGCGAACGACTCGCCGAAGGCGGCCCAGTGGTCGAAGTCGACTTCGCGTCGCAGCTTCTCGCTCGCCCAGGCCGCCGGCTTGCCCCAGGCGCCGTCGCAGGCCTTCTCGTTCCAGGCCTCGAGTCGGTCGAAGGCGGGGGAAAGGATCCAGGGGACGGTGGTCGCGATCAGGAGGTGATCGAAGTCGCCCTCGGTCCTTTCGACGATCCACTCCCACTCTTCGTCGTCGACCATCGCGCGGCGGTCCTCCTCCAGCACCCGCCCGGCGCGGGAGTCGATGAAGATCGCCCGGGTGCGGCCGAAGTCGCGGCAGTAGCTCCAGCGCACGCCGGCGCCGGTCGACTGGATCCGGTGCGCCCAGGGGAAGATCTCCTCCTCGCCCTTCTGGTTGCCGCGCACCCGCTGGTAGAGCCCGTCCTCGGAGAGCTCGCGCGGCGAGAGGTTGCCGAGGTGCTGGTAGATCCAGTAGCTGGCGACGCAGCCGACCGCGCGCCGGTGCCACCAGGACTTCGCCTGCATCTCCAGCAGCCAGTCGCGGGAGATGTTCCAGTCGTCGCTCATATCGTGGTCGTCCCACAGCATCGAGACCGAGGCGTTGGAGAAGAGCCAGCGGATCAGCGGCTCCTGCCAGCTCTCCTCGTAGAGCCAGGTGTACTCCTCGAAGTCGGTGACCTCGTCGCCGGGCGGGGTGTCGGTGCCGCGGCGTTCCCTGATCTTTTTGCGCGTCTTCGGCGAGCCCTCGTCGACGTAGACCTGGTCGCCGATCAGGAATAGCTGGTCGGGCCAGCCCTCGCGGTCGCCTTCGGCCATCTGCTTCGCCAGCACCCAGAGCGCGTCGACCTCGTGGCCCTCTTCGGTCTCGTCTTTCGGTTCGGTGAAGGGGGCCTCATGCGGTACGGCGACCCGGCAGGAGCCGAAGACGATGTCGAGCTCCTTGTCGGCGTCGGTGGTGCGGATCGCGCTCGGCGGCAGCTCCGAGCCGGGCTCGGGCCAGCGCAGCTTCCCGTCGAGCCGGACCTCGTACTCGTAGCGCGAAGCCGGCTCCAGCCCCTCGATGCAGACGAGCGCGTAGTGGTGCCCCTCGATGCGGAAGGTCCGCTCCCGGTGACCGAGGATCTCGACCTCGCAGGCATCGTCGGTCTCGACCCACACGGTCGCCTCCGTTTCGGAGACGTGGCGCAGCAGCGGACCGAGGACGAGATCGGGCATGGCCCTCTCCCTACCCAACTGCATCGATTTATCTATCTGGTTATTGGGAAAGCACTGACAGGAATGCGGGCGGTTCGTTTAGGAACTGTCGGAAATGCCCATAGTCTTTGACATATGGCCTGGGATGGGAAGAACGGCCCATGAGCGAAGCGGCCGTGCCGGGGCTTTCCGGCCTGTTCAGCGACGACCGCCTCACCAGCCGTGCCGTGCGGGGGGACGAGCGCGCGTTTGCGGCGATCTTCCGGCGCTATCACCAGAGCCTCTACCGCTTCTGCCTGGCGATCGTCGGCAATCCCGAGGACGCCCAGGACGCGCTGCAGAACACGATGATCAAGGTGCTGCGGGCGCTGCCGGGCGAGGAGCGCACGATCGAGCTGAAGCCGTGGCTGTACCGGATCGCCCACAACGAGTCGATCGACCTGCTGCGGCGCCGGCGGGAGACGCGGCAGCTCGACGTCGAGCAGATCGCTCCCGGCTATGGCCTGGCCGAGGACGCGGCGACGCGGGAGCGGCTGCGCCGGCTCCTCGCCGACATCAGGGAGCTGCCGGAGCGCCAGCGCGAGGTGCTGGTGATGCGGGAGCTGAGCGGGCTCGACTTCGAGGAGATCGGCGCTGTGCTCGGCACCTCAGGTGCGGTGGCGCGGCAGACGCTCTACGAGGCCCGGCAGAGCCTGCACCAGATGGAGGAGGGGCGTGAGATGAACTGCGCTGCCGTCAGCGAAGCGCTCTCCGACGGCGACGGCCGCGTCACCCGCCGCCGCGACGTGCGCGCGCACCTGCGTAATTGCGACTCCTGCCGCGCCTTCCGCGACGAAATCAAGAGCCGCGAGCGCGACCTTGCCGCACTTTCGCCCTTGCCGGCGGTCGCCGCCCCCGGGATGCTGCACGGGCTGCTCGGGGGTTCGCAGAGCGCCGCCGGTGGTGGTCTCGCCGCGACGCTGGGCGGCGGCGCGGCGAAAACGATCGGCGCCTCGGCGGCGGCCCAAGGGATAGCGACGGCCGCGGTGGCGGCGGCGATTGGCGTCACCGCCGCCGACAAGACTGGCGCCATCCACCTCGGGCTGCCCGGCGAGCAGAAGGAGCACCCGGCCAAGGCCTCGCCGGGAGGGAGCTCCTCCACCTCCGGGCGCGCGGTGAACGGAACGGATGCCCCTGCGGTACGGAGCCATGGGCAGGGCGCGGCCGGGCGTGCCCATTCCGGCAGCGCGTTGACCGACGGCTCGAAGGGAGCAGCGAAGCATGGGGCGCAAACCACCCCCGCCTCTGCGGCAACCGGGTACGAACATCGCGCCCTCCCCGCAGAAGGCAACGGGAACGTCCAAGCACCCGGGCGGGGGAACGCCAACGGGAAGAGCCAGGGGTCGCCATCTGAACACGGCCAGGAGGGAGCGCCGGCTGCCGCGACCGGTGGCCATGCCGCCACCGATCACAAGGCGCCGCAGGCCGAACAGAAATCCCCGCCGCAGGAGTCCGGCGGGGGAAGTAGTAACGCCCCGGCGTACCCGACGGCTCCGGCGCGGCCTTCCCACCCGTCCCCTCCGGTTTCCACTCCGTCCCCACCTGCGCCGCCGGAGGAAGCGCCGGCAAACCCTCCCATGGCGGCGCCTGAGTACCAGGCGCCAGCCTCACCTTCCACCTCGGAAAGAGGCCCGCCCCCCGGCGTTCCCGGCGCGGGCAAAGCGGGCGAAAAAGGTCCCTAGTTCCGCTCGCCGAGGTGCGGCTGGTAGGCGTGCCGCCCGGCGTTTGTGCTGCTGCCGTTCTGGAATTCCGTCTCCGCCGCGAGGAACGGCGTCAGGTAGCGGCCGATCAGCTTGCTCGGGTTGTCGATCGGCCAGGGCGGGCGGTCGCTGGCAATCGAGGTTTCGCCGTGGCCGCCGCCGAGCCAGCCGAAGAGGTAGCGCGGCTTCGTGCCGGTCCAGAGGACGCCGCGCAGGACCGGGTCGAGCGGTTTCGCCTCGATGTCGCAGCCGAGCTCGGCGGCGATCGATTCGGCGGCGACGTCGGCCTGCTGGGTGGCGATGCCTCCCTGCTTGACCGGGAAGTTGGTGACGTCGCCGACGGCATAGGTGCCGGCGAGGCCGGCGATGCGCGCGTGGTCGTCGACGGGGATGAAGCCCGAGGGGTCGTAGGGGAGACCCTCGATCCGCCGTCCCTCCAGGCGGGGGAGGCTGATCACGGCATCGGCTTCGATTTCGTCGCCGGGGACGACGGCGAGCATCCCGTGCTCGTACTTGACCGGGTGGACCCCGCACAGCACCTCGATGCCGCTGTCGGCGAGCAACTCGGCGACCTGCTCGGAGGCGCGGCGGCCAAAGATCTGCAGCGGTCCGTCTTCGGGGGTGACAATCGTCAGGCGGGTGCCGGTGACGCCGGCTCGCTTCAGTTCGCTTGCCGCCAGCAGGGCGAGCTCATAAGCCGGCAGGGCCCAACCGAGACCGCCGGGCATGGTGAAGACCAGCCGCCGCAGACGGCCTTCGCGCAGGCGACCGACGATTTCCTGGACCTCGCCCTCATCGCTCACTCCCCAGAAGGTGGTGACGCCGGGGACCGACCAGAGTAGCCGGGCGCCGGGGGCGACGATCAGGTGGTCGTAGGCGATCTCGGTGCCGTCGTGGGTGTGGGCGCAGCGCAGGGCGGGATCGACCGCGGCGACGTTCTCGAGTCGGAATTCAGCGCCGCAGCGTTCGGCGAGGTGCTCGAGGTCGTAGCGGAGCACGCGGGAGGCGCCGTAGGGCTCGCCGACGGCAAAGGGGCGATAAAGGAATTCGCTGCGGCCGGCGCAGATCTCGACCGCGACCTTCTCGCCGGCCAGGTCCCGCAGCGCGATTGCTGCCTCGAGGGCGCCGACGCCGCCGCCGACGATCAAGACGCTGGCAGGCTGGGGGTCGTTGCTCATCGAAAACACGGAGACAGTCTTCAGCCAAGGGGCATTTGGCCCATCCGGGGATAACCACGCGATCGGATGTGGCTGTGCCCCGTGCCGATGGTCGCGATTCAGGCCGGGCGGCCGATCAGGGCGCTGACCAGGGCCATGTATTCGCGCAGGCGGTGGGCGGCGAGGTAGTTGTCGCGGATGCGATCGTGGCCGGCCCCGCCCATCTCCGCGCAGCGGTGCGGGTCGGCGGCGATCGACTCGATGGCCCGCGCGAAGGCGGCGAGGTCGTGCGGGTCGTCGACCAGGATCCCCGTCTCGCCGTCGAGGACCTGGTCCTGGATGCCGCCGACGCGGCTCCCGACCACCGGCCGCCCCTTCCACATCGCCTCGGACACGGTCAGGCCGAAGCCCTCGGCGAGGCTCTTCTGGACGATCACATCGGCGCGCCGCTGCAGCGCGTTGACCATCGTCGCGTTCTCGCGCAGATCGGTCATCGGCAGGCTGATCAGCCGCGCGCGGCGGCGGCGATCTTCGTCCATCTCGCGCCAGTGCTCCGCCACTTCCTCGTAAGTGGCGGCGCCCTCG
>JBQCEW010000197.1:0-9725 GCA_051959815.1 Solirubrobacterales bacterium | reverse complement strand
GGCGGCGGAGCGCCGCCGCTCGGGCTTGAGGACGATCGCCCGGACGTCGGTTAGCAGGTTACCGGGTTCGGCGAGATGTGGTAGCGAGCCGGTGAGGGCTGCGCCTATCGCATCGTCCTGGTATATGCGGACGGTGTTCGCCAGCGCCACGCCCATTCGCCGCCGGCTGTCCTCCCGACGGGCATCCAACGCGTGGCTGTGGCTGTGCGGCCCGTGCACGCAGCGAGCTTAGAACCTGCTCAAGCCGCCACGGGCTCTTTCTTCTGGGCCTCCGCGGCGACTTCGGCCGCGTAGCCGAGCTTCTCGGCGTATTCGCGCGCCTGCATGCGGGAGATGACCATCCGCTGGATCTCCGCCGTGCCCTCGAACAGCTGGTAGATCTTGGCGTCGCGGAACCACTTCTCCAGCGGGCACTCGGTGCTCTGGGCGAAGGGGCCGACGAGGTCCATCAGCGTCGTCGTCGCCCACATCGTCACGTCGCCTGCCTTCAGCTTCGACATCGAGCCCTGGCCGCCGGTCATCGGCACCCCGTTGCGCCCCATCCAGGCCGCCCGCTGCACGAGCAAGCGCGCCGCCTCGATCTCGGTCGCGACGTCGGCCAGCGTCTGCTGGATCCGCTGCGCGCTCAGCATCGGCACCCCGCCTTCTTCCTGCCCGTCGAGGTACTCGAGGGTCCACTCGTAGGCGGCCTGGGCGATGCCGAGGGCGGAGGCGCCGACCAGCGGCCGGGTGATCTCGAAGGTCGCGAGGGCATCGGCGCCGCGGGATTTCTTGCCTTCGCGGCCGCGCTGCAGCTTCTTCTCCAGCTTCTCCTCGCCGCCGAGCAGGTTCTCGGCCGGGATGCGGCAGTCCTCCAGCACGATCTCCGCGGTGTGCGAGGCGCGGATCCCGAGCTTCGACTCCTTCTTGCCCTGGGAAAGCCCCGGCGTCCCCTTGTCGATCACGAACGAGGCCTGGCCGCGGGTGCCGAGGGTCGGGTCGACGGTGGCGACGACGACGTGGACGTCGGCAATGCCACCGTTGGTGATGAAAACCTTGGTGCCGTTGAGGATCCACTCGTCGCCGTCGCGCTTGGCGGTCGTCTTCAGGCTCTTGACGTCGGAGCCGGCCTGCGGCTCGGTGACGGCGTAGGCACCGAGTTTCACTTCCTCGCCGACACCGAAGCACTCCGGAACCCAGCGGGCGATCTGCTCGGGCGTGCCCGAGGCGGCGATGCCGGCGGCGGCGAGGCCGGAGCCGCTGATCGCCAGGGCGATGCCGGCACAGCCCCAGTGGAACTCTTCGGCCGAGATCACTTGCAACTGGCCCTCGGGGTCCGAGGCGTTGCGCTGGATCGCCTCGAGGCCACCGAAACCCTGCCGGCGCGCCTCTTTGATCGCCTCCCAGGGGATGCTCTCATCTTCGTCGTGCTTGCGGGCCACCGGTCGGATCACCTCACGCGCGAACTTGCGGCAATGCGCCTTGAACTCTTTCTGCTCGTCGTTGAGTGCGAAATTCATTCTCTGATCCTCCCTCGGATGCCCGATTGACTGGTCAGTCAGCCAGTTTCCCTTGGCACTCTACTCCTCCTCCCCCTGCTCCGACAGCGATTGCTCAGGTAACTTCTTCTGCCGTGATGCCCAAACGGCCGATAAACCGAGACGTTCCTACCCCTGAAGCTCCGGGTTCGACTGAACCCGAAAACACGAAAGAGCAACAGGGCGAGAAGGAGTCAAAAGAGCCGGCAACGCCGAGCAAGCCCCGCGAGTCGAAGCCGCTGGCCCCGAAGCTGCTGGCGGCGCTGGCAGGGCTCGCCGTCGTCTTCATCGTCGTCGCGATAGTCGGCAGCAGCGGTGGGAGCGACAGCAAGACGAGCACGGGCGCCGCCCCCGCATCCGCACCGGTCGCCGCCAATCAGGGCGACGAAAGTTCTTCTTCTTCGCAGACCCCCGAAGCGCTCGGCTTTCCCAGCTTCGCCACCAACAACACGACTCGCGTCGGCGGCTCGGACCCGGCCTCGAATGCAGCCGCCATTTCCCTCGCCGTCTTCCCCTCCACCACCCCCGCCCAGCAGCCTGCCGCCGTCACCCTCGTCGACGAAAAGGACTGGGCGGGTGCGCTGGCAGCCTCGGTGCTGATGGCGGCGCCGGTGCGGGCACCGGTCCTCTTCTCAACCTCGGACGAACTGCCCGAACCAACCGCGCAAGCGCTGGAAGCGCTCGACCCGCAGGGCAGCAACGCAACCAAGGGCGCCTCCTATTTCACGATCGGCTCGGTGGCGTTGCCCAACGGCGCCGGCAAGGTCACCCGGATCGACTCCGGCGACCCCGCCGCCACCGCGGCCCAGATCGCCACCCTGCGCGAACAGCTGACGGGAGAAGAACCGAAGCAGGTCATGGTCGCGCCCAGCGAATTCCCCGAATACGCGATGGCCGCCGCCGCTTATGCCGCGCGATCCGGCTTCCCCATCCTCTTCACCGACACGAAGAAGCTATCGCAGCCGACCGTCGCCTTCCTCAAGCAGCACCCGAAGGTGAAAGCCCACGTGATCGGCCCCTCCGAGGTGGTATCCCTGCGGGACATCGGCGAAGTCGGGAAGCTGGCCAGCGAAGTCAACCGCGTAGTCGGCCCCGGCCCCGGCGACGCCGCGGTCTACCTCGCCCGCAACCGCTCCTTCGGCTTCGGCTGGGGCGTCAGCGACCCGGGGCACGGCTTCGTCATCGTCGACAACGACGCGACTGACAACGCGGCCGCAGCGGCGCCGCTCTCGGCCTCGGGCACCTGGGGGCCGCTGCTGCTCACCAAGGAGCCCGATACGCTGCCGGCCACGGTCCGCAGCTACCTCCTCGACGTGAAGCCCGGATACACCAACGACCCCACCCGCGCCTTCTACAACCACGTGTGGCTGGTTGGCGATCAGGAAGAAATCAGCGTGCAGCAGCAAGCGGAAGTGAACGAACTGGCGGAACTGACGAAGATCAAGGGCGGCGAATGAGCGAAGCCGAGAACCCCCAGCTTCTCGACCGGGCGAAGGAGGTCACGCCGGAGGACGTCCGCGCCCTCGCTGGGGCCGTTACCCCCCACTTCTCGCTGCAGGTCCGCAACCGCATCCGGCGGCTGATCGAGCCGTTACCAGCGGGGCACCCGGCGCGGGTGGAGGGCGAACGCCAGATCGTCCGACTCGAAGAGCTCTCCCAGCACAGCGGCGAGCCGCGCGGCGGCCTCGGGATCGAGCATTGAAGTACCTCGCCCCCGGCGTCTGGCGGCTGAAGGAGTTCCCGGCGCCGACGATCAACGTCTACCTCGCCGAGGACGTGCTGATCGACGCCGGTCGCACCTGGGACAAGCGCCGGATCTTCAGCGAGCTCGAGGGGCGGGAGATCTCACTACTGGCCCTGACCCACGTCCACCCCGACCACCAAGGGTCGGCGAAGGCGGTCTGCGAAGCGCGCGGCGTCCCGCTCGCCTGCCACGCCGACGACGTCGACGCGATGGAGGGACGGCGGCCGGTGCAGGAGGCTGCCGCCGACAATCCGGTCAACCGGCTGATCCGGTCGATCTGGGAGGGCCCGCCCTACAAGGTCGAGCGGGTGCTGCAGGAGGGCGACGAGGTAGCCGGCTTCCGCGTCGTCCACGCGCCGGGGCACGCGCGCGGTGAGGTGATCTTCTTCCGCGAGAGCGACCGGGTCGCGATCTGCGGCGACGTGATCCGCAACATGAGTTACGCGACGGGGCTGCCGGGGATCAAGGAGCCACCCGGCATCTTCACCTACGCCCCGGCCGAGAACCGCCGCTCGATCCGCAAGCTGGCCGAGCTCAATCCCTCGCTGATCCTCCCCGGACACGGACCCGCCGTGACCGACATGGGCGCCTTCGAGCGCTTTGTCGCCTCCCTTCCCGGGTAACGGGCCCAGCAAGCCGAACCGCTCCAATCCGCCCTCCGGCGGGTTACTTGATTTCGGGTAGCGCAACGAACTGGAAGGGAGTCCAGGATGAGCAAGCTTTGGAAGAAGCGCCCGTCGCCGGCGATGGTGGTGGCGGTGATCGCCCTGATCGTCGCCCTCGCGGGGACGGCATACGCGGCGCAGAGGATCAACGGCGGCGCGATCGTCAAGCAGTCGATCGGCGGCGGCAAGCTGAAGAAGAAGACCCTGACCGGGTTCCAGATCAACACCAACAAGCTCGGCACGGTGCCGTTCGCGAAGGTGGCGACCCACACCTTCTGGGCCGTGGTCAACAACCCCGCCAGCCCCGGCAACGCCGCCCTCGCCCGCGCCAGCGGTCCCGGGATCACGGCGACCGAGGGGGGCGGCGCGGTCACCGTCACCTTCCCCTTCAACGTCTCCGGCTGCGCCGACGTCGCCCAGCGCAACAACGCCGGCACCACGGTCCCGCAGTCGGGCTACGCGCAGACCAACACCTCCCCGGCCAACCCGAACGCGATCGAAGTCCACACCCGCGACAAATCCGGCGCCAACGAGGACGCCGACTTCCACCTGATCGTGATCTGCCCGTAGAGCGCAGCGGCAGACCCAGCTCATCGCGTGGTTCCTTTGTCGGCCAGGAGCCGACAAAGGAACCACGCGTTTGGCTGGCATCGGCACGGCGGCTAGGATCGACGGCATGGTCGAACGGCATGAAGTCGAGGAAGGGGTCGACAAGCCGGAGGATGCGCGGCAACTCGCGATCCAGCGGCTGAAGATGAAGCGGGACTTCCTGGGGCTGGTCGGCAGCGGAGCCCTAGCGATCATCGTCACCACGGTCATCTGGGCGATGGGCGGAGGCGGCGACTACTGGCCCAAGTGGGTGATCCTCGGCGTCGCCATCGGCCTCGTCGTTCAGGGCTGGAAAGCCTACGGCCCGAATAACCGGATCACCGAGGCCGACGTCCGGCGGGAGATGGAACGGGGCTGAAGCCAGTTGTGGTTCCTTTGTCGTCTCGGAGACGACTAAGGAACCACGCGAGCGACGGTCATGTTCACGCGGGCGCCGCGGAAGGGGACGCCCTCGGCGATCAGCAACGCCCGCTGGCGATCACCCTTGGCGAGGGAGCCGTCGGCACGAACGACGCGCCACCACGGCAGGTCGGGATCGTCGTCGTGGAAGAGAACGGTGCCGGCAAATCGCGGTGCCCCCGGCGAGACGTCCCCATAAGTACGCACAAACCCCTCCGGGATCGCGCGCACCCGCTCCAGCACTTCCAGCTCGCGAGTCTGTGAAAAGCCCTCCTCAAGAGGAGTTTTCACAGACTCGCCTCTCACGCCGCCGGGCCGAAGGCGTCGATGATGCGGTTCTGGAACTCGCTCAGCTCCTCGGGGGAGATGAAGTAGGTGGGCGGCGTGAGGAAGAGGCCGTCGGCGCGCTCGGCGGTGGCCTCGACGCGGGCGCGGACCTTGTCGAGGGGACCGGCGGCGCAGTAGGCCTCGACCATCTCGTCGCTGATCGCCGCGGGGACGGCGGCAAGGTCGCCACGGCGGAAGGCCTCGCCGGCGGCGACGGCGTTATCGGCGAAGCCGTGCAGCTCCCAGAGCGGCATATAGGTCTTGACCGTCGCGTAGAAGGAGATCGTGCGACGGGCCATCTCGATCGCCCGGCCCTCGTCCTCGTCGATCGCACAGCAGACCGTCGGCAGGTAGTCGAAGTCGGAACGCTCGCGGCCGGAGCGCCGCAGCCCCTCCTCGAAGGCCGGCACCACCACCTCGTCGATCCAGCGCAGGCTCTGGATCGGGTGCCCGATCAGCCCGTCGGCGACGTCGCCGGCCATCCGCGCCATCCCGGCCTGCACGGCGGCGGTGTAGATCGGCACCGCCTCGCGCGGCGCCGGGTGCAGGCGCACCCAGCCCTTGATGTCGATGTCGTAGTACTCGCCCTCGTAGCGGATCGGCTCGCCGGCGCTCGCCTGGCGCATGATCAGCCGCGTCGCCTCGATCGCCTCGCGCAGGTGCGGCGCCGGCCGGCCGTAGTCGGCGTTGTGCCAGGTCTCATTCAGCCGTTTGACGCCGGCGCCCATCCCCAGCCGGAAGCGGCCGCCGGAGAACTCATCGACGTCCAGGGCGCTGATCGCGTGGATGAAGGGACTGCGGGTGAAGGCCCAGACGATCCCGGTCGCGACCCCGATCCGCTCGGTCTTCGCTGCCAGGTAGGTGGCCTGGGTGATGGCGCTGCGGAAAAGCTCCGGCGCCCAGACGCACTCGACGCCCGCCGCCTCGGCGCGCAGCGTCTCTGCCTCGAGCTCGGCGACCGAGGTGCCGATCGCGGCAACGGAGATGCGGTCGAGCGCGCTCATCCCCGTCCGCAGCTCAGGCGGTGGCGGGTGCGGGCTCGCCGGCGAGCACCGCGTCGGCGACGCGTTCGCGGTGCCACTTCGCGTCGCCGAAGGTGGCAGCGTTGGCTCGGCCGCGCTTGAGGAAGAAGTGGAGGTCGTGCTCCCAGGTGAAGCCGATGCCCCCGTGGGTCTGGATCGCCGCGTCGGGCACCCTCCAGCCGGCGTCGGAGGCGTAGGCCTTGGCGGTCGAAGCGGCCAGCGGCAGCGACTCTGGCTCGGCGTCGGCGGCCCAAGCCGCGCCGTAGACGGCCGAGCGCGAGTTCTCGGTCTCCAGCAGCATCTGCGCGCAGCGGTGGGAGACCGCCTGGTAGGCGCCGATCGGCCGACCGAACTGCTGGCGGTCTTTGGCATAAGCGACCGACATGTCGAGCGAGCGCTGCGCCAGCCCGGTCGACTCGGCCGCGATCGCGACGCAGGCGCGCTGGAAGACCGGCCAGTAGTCCTCAGTGCCTCCGGGCAAGGTGTTCTCGGCGGCGACCCGCACGCCCTCGAACCGGATCGAGGAGACGCGGCGAGTCGGGTCGATCGACTGCTCCGGCGTCACCGTCACTCCCTCCGCGCCCTTCTCGACGATGTGACGCCGCCCGTCGGCAGTGGCGACGAGGAAGAAGTCGGCGCTCGCCGCGTCCATCACCAGCGTCTTTTCGCCGTTGAGGGTGACGCCGTCGCCCGCAGCCTCCGCGGCCATCGCGAACTTGTTCGGCTCGGCCGGCATCCCGGCATCGACCAGCGCCGGTGCTCCGCGCATCTCCCCAGCGGCAAGCGGCGCCAGCCAGCGCTCGCGTTGCTCGTCGGAGCCGGCAAAGGTCAGCGCCAGGCCGGCGATCGTGTTCGAGAGCAGCGGCGAGGGTGCGCAGACGTAGCCCATCTCCTCGAAGAGGACGGCGAGATCGACGATTCCGAGTCCCTGGCCGCCCCACTCCTCCGGCAGCGCCAGACCGGCCCAGCCGAGCTCGGCCATCTCCCTCCAGCCGCCCTCGTCGAAGCCGTCGTCGCTGGCGGCGATCTCGCGCAGCCGCTCGGATTTGAAGCGCGAGGCGAGGAAGTCGTGGGCGGTCGCCTTGATCGCCCGCTGCTCGTCGGTGAGGTCGAAGTACATGGAAGCCCTCTTGCCGTTGCCTACCGCAGCCGCGGCAGGCCCAGGACCCGCTCGGCGATGATGTTTTTCAGGATGTCGGTCGTCCCGCCCTCGATCGAGTTGGCGCGGGAGCGGAGAAAGCCGTACTGCCAGGCGCCGCCGGCGACCGCATGCTCGGAGCCGCGCGCCAGCAGCGAGTAGGCGCCCTCGATCTCCAGCGCCAGCTCGGTCAGATCCTGGTTGATGTCGGCCCACTGCCACTTTCCCAGCGAGCCCTCCGGGCCGGGGATGCCGGACTGCATCGTCTTGGTCAGGCCGCGGTAGGCGTTCAGCCGCATCGTCTCCACCTCGATGTGGAGCTGGGCGATGCGCTGGCGGAAGTAGGGATCGTCAGCCGCGGTCCCGCCGTTCGACGGCGTTTCCCGCGCCAGCTTGCCGAGCCGGCCGAGGCTGTTCTGGATCTGCGAAATCGCTCCGAAGGCGAGCCCGGCGCGCTCGTTCATCAGCGTCGTGATCGCCACCGCCCAGCCGTTGCCGACGCCGCCGACGACGTTCGCGTCGGGCACCCGCGCCTCCTCGAAGAAGACCTCGTTGAACTCGCCCTCGCCGGTGATCTGGACCAGCGGCCGAGTCTGCACCCCCTCCTGTTTCATGTCCATCAGGAAGTAGGTGAGGCCCTGGTGCTTAGGGGCGTCGGGGTCGGTGCGAGCGACCAACATGCACCATTTCGCGTACTGGGCGAAGGTCGTCCAGACCTTCTGGCCGGTGACGACCCATTCGTCGCCGTCCTTGACCGCGCGGGTCTTCAGCGAGGCGAGGTCGGAACCGGACTCGGGCTCGGAGAAGCCCTGGCACCAGATCTCCTCGCCGGTCAGGATCGGCTCCAGATAGCGCGCCTTCTGCTCGTCGGTGCCGTGGGCGATCACCACCGGCCCGCCCATCGCCAGGCCGAGCACGTTCGCCGGCGCCGGCGCTTCCTGGCGCGTCGCCTCGGCGGCGAAGATCGCCTGCTCGATCATCGTCGCGCCGCGGCCGCCGTACTCCTGCGGCCAGGAGATCCCGGCCCAGCCGGCCTCGTGAAGCTTGCGCTGCCAGTCGCCGCGGAAGGCCATGATCTCGTCCAGCCCCGCCTCGGGCTCGAGCCCCGGATGGTTCTCCTGCAGCCAGGTGCGAACCTCGTCGCGGAACTCCTCCTCCGATGGCGACAGCGTCAGGTCCATCGCCGCGGAGCATATAGAGGTTGACTGGCCGGCTGGCCAGGACCGCTCCGGTCAGTTGATGATGCAGCCGTCGAGACCGAATTTGTGCGAGCGGTTGCGGAAGGGCGGCAGTAGTTTCGCCGAGCGCCAGGCGTACTCCCCTTCCACTTCGACTTCGTGGATCACTGTGCTCAGCGTCTGCAGCACGGCTTCCCCTTCGTAGGCGGCCCCTTTCGGGAGACCGATCGCTTCCAGTTCCTTCAGCTCTTGCTTCAAGGTCGGGACCACCACCTCGTTGACCCCTTCGAAGGTTCCCACAGCCCCCGGCCCTTCACCGGTTTCCCGCGCCCGCCTTTTATACAGAGCTTCCGTCTCTTCGCCGCGCACTTCGTTGCCGTGATCGCAGATCGCTTTCGCCTTCTTTTCGTACTGCCCCCGGGGGATCAGGGGCGGAGAGGGGGTTTCGGCCGACGTGGCGCTGTCGCCACCACCGCAGCCGACCGCCAGCAGAAGGAGAAAAAGGGCGAGCACCCCGGCTGCAGCAAGCTTTACGCGTTCCATTGGTTCTCCCTATACATCAGAAGTAGAGACAGCTCTGGAGCTGGAACGGCTTGGCCGCCACGCGGTAGTGATCGAGGAGCGATTCCCTCGTCCAGGCGTCGATGCCTTCGTTTTCGATCTTGTGGACGACGTTGCGTATCTCCTGCCACATCGCTTCGGCCGCGTACGCTTCGCCTTTCGGGAGGCCGACGGCTTCGAAGTCCTTCACCTCCAGGTTCATCGAGGGGATGATGACCACCCGCATCGCTTCGATAGAGCCGACGCTGCCTTGGGCTTCGCCGGTTTCCTTTGACCGCTTTCTATAAAGATTGTTGAGCCCCCGGTTGATCTTCACCTTCCACTTCTTGCAGAGGTCGTGGGAGTCGGTGATGAACTGCGATCGGGAGACAAGCTGGGGAGGGGCGCTCGGATCGGAGGCGTTGCTATCGCCTCCGCCGCCGCAGGCGCTCAGGCCCAGCGCTAAGGCAAGCGCCAGCGCTCCCACTATCCATCTTCCCCAGCTCCCGAAACTCATTGAGTAATCGAGGAGAAGATAACCGACCGAAAACAAAAGAGGGCGCCCGCGGGCGCCCTCTTTTGTTTT
>JBQCEW010000196.1:0-13635 GCA_051959815.1 Solirubrobacterales bacterium | reverse complement strand
CCTCTGCTGGCGGGTGGGGTGTCCCCCCCCCCCCCCCCGGGGGGGAACCCGGCGCCGGGGCGGCGCGGGCCAGGGGGAGAGAGGGCAAAGGAGGAAAGGGGTGGCCCTTGACCTCATCAATTTTAAGTATAGGCAGGCCTGCGATCTCTTGCTCACGGGCGGACGAAAGTTCGGCTCAGCCGCGCAGACGCTCGGCCAGGCCCGAGTGACGGCCGCCGCTGTCGTCACGTCGCACCGCCGAGGCGAGTACCGCCTGGTCGCCGACGAGGACGCAGCTATTGCGGGCGCGGGTGATCGCCGTGTAGAGCAGCGGGCGGTTGAGCATCCGCGAGTGGGAGCGGTGGCAGACGGCGACCACCACCGGCACCTCACAGCCCTGTGCCTTGTGAACCGAGATCGCGTAGGCGAGGCGCAGGTTGCCGGACTCGCCGTAGGGAATCGCGAGGCTGCCCCCGTCGTCGGTGTCGACCAGGATCTCTTCCTCGTCGGGGTCGTCGTCGCGGAGGAAGACGATCGAGCCGTTCATCAGCCCCAGCTCGTGCGAGTTGCGGGTCTGGATCAGGCGGTCGCCGATCCGGAAGCGGTTGCTGAGGGCGGGCTTGCCGTTGGGGTTGAGCTCGGTCTGCAGCCGCTCGTTGAGCGCGTCGATCCCGACCGCCCCGCGGTACATCGGCGCGAGCACCTGCACCTCTCGGATCGGGTCGACCGCGAATTTCGCCGGCGCCCGCTCAGCGACCACCTCGACCACCGTCTCCAGGGCCCGCTCCGGCGTCCCCCGCTCGATGAAGAAGAAGTCGTGGTCCTGGTCGGGGCCAGGTTGCAGGTGTGGCGGCCGGCCGTGGTTGATCTCGTGGGCGGCGGTGGTGATCATCGAGCGCGCCGCCTGGCGGAAGATCTGGGTCAGCCGCACGACCGGCACCGCCTCTGACGCGATCAGATCCTCGAACGGCTTGCCGGCCCCGATAGGCGGTAGCTGGTCGGCGTCGCCGACGAAGACGACGTGGGTCGTCTCGGCCAGACCCTCCAGCAGCACCTGCGCCAGGCGCAGGTTCAGCATCGAGGACTCGTCGACGATCACCAGGTCGGCGGGGAGCGGGTGGCCCGGCCGGAAGGCCGGCTCGCGCCCCGGCATCCACTCGAGCAGGCGGTGGATCGTCTTCGCTTCGTGCCCGGTCGTCTCCTCCAGCCGCCGGGCCGCCCGGCCGGTGGGGGCGCAGAGGGCGATTGTCGCGTTCGCCGCTTCGGCCTCGGCAACGAGCTCCTTCGTGCACTTGGTCTTGCCGACGCCGGGACCACCGGTGAGGACGGAGACGCGCGCGCCGAAGGCACCCCGCACCGCTGCCCACTGCTCGTCGGTGAGTTCATCACGCGGCTCTTCACCGGGGTCATGGTCGAGGTGGGGGGAAGCGGCAGCTCTGGCGGCAAGGGTGGCCGCGACCGCGAGCTCGCTCTCGCGCGTCGCCTCGCGGTAGATCCGGCCCTCGTCCTCGACCAGGCCGCGCGCCTGGACCAGCACGTCGGGATCGGGGTTAATCCCGATCAGGCGCGCCGTTCGCTGCGTGAGCTCCCCCAAGGGCAGGTAGCTGTTGCCCTGCTGCTCGGCCTCGATCAGCGCGTAGAGCGCGGCGGCTTGGGCGCGGCGGCTCGACTCTGGCGGCACGTCGGCGGCAAGGGCGATCTTGTCGGCGCGGGCGAAGCCGACTCCGGGCACCTCGGTCAGCCGGTAGGGGTCCTCGTGCAGGATCGCCATCGAGCGCTCGCCATAACGGGCGTGGATCGGCGCCGCCAGGTGGGCGAGCCCGTGCGGCGCAAGCTGCACGTGGAGGTCGCGGATCGCCCGGCTCGCGTACCAGGACTGCGCCGCCGCCGCGGCCTGGTCGGCGCTGACCCCGCGCAGGGAGCCGAAGACCCGTTCCGGGTTGGCAGCGATCTCCTGCAGGACTCCCTCGCCGTACTCGTCGCAGAGCTTCTCCGCCCGTTTGAGGCCGATGTGGCGCAGCGAGCTGAGGTAGGCGATCTGGCCATCGCGATCGGCGGGATCGAGGGGCAGCGCCCCCTGTGCCCGCAACTGGCGCCCGTAGCGGTTGTGGGTCTGCCACTCGCCACTGACTTCGGCCCGGCTGCCGGGGTCGAGGTGGGCGACGGGGCCGACCAGGGCGAAGCCTTCGCCGCTCTCCACCTCCTGCACCTCGAGCACCGCGTAGCCGTCGTCCTCGGCGCGGTAGATGACGCCGACCACCTCGACCGTCCCGGTGTAGGAGGCCGCGTCGGCGTCGAAGAGGGTTGCCGCTCGGGTCACGCATAAAGGCTAGGGCTCTTCGAGGCGGGACTCATCCTTTTGGAGACCGCAGTTTCCGGCTAGCTTGGGGGAGATGGCTTCCTCCCGACCCCCCGCCGGCCTCTGCGATCGCTGCCTGCACCAGCGCTTGGTGCCGAACACCCGCGGCTCGGTCTTCTCGCTCTGCGAGCGGTCCCGGAAGGAGCCGGGGTACCCGCGGTATCCCCGGCTCCCCGTCCTCGACTGCGAGGGGTTCGAACCTAGTTCCGCATCGGATCCGGTTCCCCGAGCCGGCTGATCGCCGGCGCCTCGTAAACCGCGCCCGGGACGCCGCCGACGATCACCATCCGGATTCCCTCCGATCCCGGCCAGACCTTGCGCTTGGTCCCGGCGGCAACCCGCACCATGTGCTCGGGGTCGAGCGGGAAGCGCTCGCCTTCGATCTCGATCTCGCCGCCGCCGCGGAGCGCCATGAAGACCTCCTCCTGGCCGTCTTCGGCGTGGTCGTGCTCGGGGTAGCCGTCGAAGTTCGGCGGCATGTCGATCACCTGCAGCCCGAACGACTCCACCCCGAGTTCCGCCCGCGCCCGTTTGAACGCGCCCAGGTACACCGCCTCCATCTCGTCGATCTTCTTCACCGCGTACTCGCTCATCTGTTTCTCCTCCGTGTTTGCCGCGGCAGCCTCCCGCCGCTGTAAACGAACGTTCGTGCTTTTCTATAATCCCTGTCTGTGAGTCCCGTCACTGAGAAGGGCAGCCAAACGCGCGAGGCGATCCTCTACCGCGCCGTCGACCTCGCCTCCGTCGAGGGCTTGGAGGGCCTGACGATTGGCCGCCTCGCGGCCGAGCTGCGGATGAGCAAGAGCGGCCTCTTCGCCCACTTCGGCTCCAAGCAGGACCTGCAGCTGGCAACGATCGAGGCGGCCGCGGCGCGCTTTCGTACCACCGTGGTCGAGCCGGCGCTGCAGCTCCCCGAGGGGGCGGCGCGGCTGCGGGCGCTGGCCGGCCGTTACCTCGAGCAGACCGACAGTTACTCCGGCGGCTGCTTCTGGGCGGCCACCTCGGCCGAGTACGACGACCGCCCCGGTCCCGTTCGCGACGCGATCGCCGCCTCGCTCGACGCCTGGCTGGCGGTGCTGGAGCGGGAAGCGCAAACGGCCGGCGTCGAGCACCCGAAACGGCTCGCCTTCGAGATGTATTCGCTGGTGATGGGGGCCAACTCCCGCTACCGGCTGACCGGCGACAAGCGCGTCTTCGGCTACGCCCGCGAGGCGATCGAGGAGCTGCTGGCGGGTCTGCCCGGCGAAAACGGGGTAGCTACGGTTGCCGTAGCCGCAGATCCCGCCGGAAGGAGCTCAGATGGACGTCGCGATCGGTCTTCCCAACGCAGTGCCCGGAACCGCTGGTGAGCAGCTGACGAAGTGGGCGCGGCGGGCGGAGGCGCGCGGCTTCTCCAGCCTCGGGACGATCGACCGCATCGCCTATCCCAACCTGGAGCCGCTGACCTCGCTGGCGGCCGCGGCGGCGGTGACCGAGCGGATCGGGCTGGCGACGACGGTGCTGCTGGGGCCGCTGCGGGTGAATCCGGTGGCGCTGGCGAAGCAGGTGGCGAGCGTGCACAAGATCTCCGGCGGGCGGATGACGCTCGGGATCGGGCTCGGCGGCAGGGAGGACGACTACGAGATCGCCGGCGTCGACACGAGCACGCGCGGCAAGGACCTCGACGCGATGCTCGAGCGGATGAAGGAGGTCTGGGAGGGGGCGGAGATGGGCCCTGAGCACGAAACGCCGCCGCGGGTTCTGGTCGGCGGTTCGGTCGAGGCCTCCTTCAAGCGCGCCGCCCGCTTCGGCGACGGCTGGATCGCGGCGGGCGCGCCGTCCGACCAGTTCGCCGAGTGGCGAGCGGGCTTCGAGGCTGCCTGGTCGCAGGCTGGCCGTGGCGAGTCGCCCCAGAACGCGGCCCTCGCTTACTACTCGCTCGGCGCGCGCGCCGAGGAGGACGCCCGCGACTACCTGACCGACTACTACGCCTGGCTCGGCGAGGACGTCGCCAACTTCATCGCCGGCTCCGCTGCCAAGGACCCGGAGACGGTCAAGCAGGCGGTCTCCGCCTTCGAGTCGGCCGGCTGTCAGGAGCTGTTCCTCTTCCCGAGCGCGAGCGACCCGCAGCAGGTCGACTTGCTGGCGGACGCGCTCGGCATGTAGCGGGCGGCCGATCTACTGGAGCGGCGGGGTCCAGGGGGTCGTCGCGCAGACCTTGAAGCCGTAGTGGCGCTCTAGTTTCCTCGCGATCGCGAACGGTTCGCTCACTCTGACCAGGAGGTCAAGAGGATCGTAAGCCGAGTCCGTGACACCGTTTTCGAGGCCCCTGAAGATTTCCTGGAGCTTCTTCTCGTCGCGCACCGGCGGGTTGAGGGCCTTGAGTCGCCGAATCTCCCTTTCCATCGCCGGAACGGCCGCGGGTTTCACGAGGTGGGTCTCTTCGGCGTTCGGCCACCGCTTGAGGGTCTTCGCGCGGAGCCGGAACTGTTCCCGCTTCGCTTCGCGGCAGATTTCTTCCCCTTTGGCGATGAACTGCTTCTTGGTCAGGGGCGCTTCTTCCGAGCTCCCGCAACCACCCGCCTCCAGCGGCAGCAGCAAAGCCATCAGGACCGAAAAGAAGGTCAGGGTTTTTTGCATGAAAAGACCATAACCGCTCGAACCTCATGCGTACCTGAAACCTTGGCACCCTCGCTCCCTACACTCGCGACATGGACCGCGAGCTGCTCGCAGCTACCTTCGCCGAGACCGGCGAGCCCCCCTACCGCGCCAAGCAGGTGTGGGAGTGGGTCGCGCGCGGGGCGCGCTCCTACGAGCAGATGACGAATCTGCCGGCGGCGCTGCGCGAGCGGCTGGAGGCGGAGGTGCCGCTCTCGACGCTGACGGTCGCCGCCGAGGCGAAGTCCGACGACGGGACCATTAAGGCGCTGTTCCACACCACCGACGGGCGACCGATCGAGGCGGTCCTCATGCGCTACCGGGACGGCCGCCGCTCGGTCTGCCTCTCCTCGCAGTCGGGCTGCCCACTGACCTGCACCTTCTGCGCCACCGGGCAGATGAAGTTCGGCCGCAACCTCACGGCCGACGAGATCCTCGACCAGGCGCTGCATTTCCGCCGGGTCGAAGCGATCGACCACGTCGTCTTCATGGGGATGGGGGAGCCGACGATGAACATCGACAACGTCCTCGCCGCCTGCGAGGCGCTGCCCGACCTCGGCGTCACCCATCGCCGCACCGCGATCTCCACCGTCGGCTGGGTGCCGGGGGTTGACCGCCTTGCCGGGTGCGAGATGCCGATCGGCCTGGCGCTCTCGCTGCACGCACCGAACGACGGCCTGCGCTCGCAGATCATGCCGGTGAACGAGCGCTATCCGATCGCCGAGGTGCTCGCCGCCTGCGACCGCTACCGCGCCGCCCGCCGCCGCAAGGTTTTCGTCGAGTACGTGATGCTCGACGGCGTCAACGACCACCCCGAGCACGCGCGCGAACTCGCCGCCCTGCTCGACCCCCGCGGCTACAAGGTCAACCTCATCCCCTACAACCCGACCGGCACCTACGACGGCTCCTCGCCCGAGCGGATCGAGCGCTTCCGCGCAATCCTCGCCGAGCACCGCCTCCCGGCGACCGTCCGCCTCACCCGCGGCCGCGACATCGACGCCGCCTGCGGACAGCTCGCCGCCTCGGCCGCGTAAGTCTGCATTTCGTCACGAACCTGGCGCCGAAATTTGGCAGTAGCGTCTTGTTTCGTTACAGACAAAATATTACGGTAGGATCATGCCGACGATGGAGATGGAATCGACCGACAAGCGAATCGACGACCTGAACAGCCGCATGTCCGAAGGCTTCGGACGCGTCCACCGGGAGATCGACAGCCTGGACAAGCAGATGACCGAAGGCTTCAATCGGCTTGACGGAGATATCCGCGAACTACGCGGTGACATAAAGGAGCTGCGTCGGGAAACCAACGTTCGCTTCGAATCGGTGGATGCCCGGTTCGACGCGATGCATCGGACGATGATGCGCGGCTTCTTTGCGCTCGGCGGGATCATGGTGACCCTCTTTCTCGCGCTGGCCGGGCTGCAGGGCTTGTAGTCATCGCCCAAGGAACTGGCTATACAGCCAGTTACGATGCCAGCATGGCCACGGTCGACACCACTGCGCCGATTGCGCGGCCGCCGCAGATGTCGGCGAACCCGCTGCGGCGGGTTGGGGAGGACCTGATTGCCGAGTGGCGGGGGAGGGGAAGGTTCCCGCCGGGGTTGATGGACTTCAGCTGGAAGCGCACGCTGCAGGTCAACGGCGATCCGCTGCCGCTGCTGCTCTCCGCCTACGAAGAGTTCGGGCCGATCTTCACCTTGCGGCTGCTGCACTCGCCGGTCGTCTTCATGCTCGGGCCGGAGGCCAACCACTTCGTCACCGTCGCCCATCCGGAGAACTTCCACTGGCGCGAGTCGAGCTTCGGCGACCTGATCCCGCTGCTCGGCGACGGCCTGCTGACGGTCGACGAGGACTACCACGACCGCGCGCGGGCGATCATGATGCCTGCCTTCCACCGTGAGCAAGTCGCCGCCGCGACCGAGGCGATGACGATCGAGGCCGAAAGGGCGATTGTCGCGCTGTCGGTCGGCGAGGTCGTTGACATATACGAGTGGATGCGCAACCTGGCGATGCGGATCGCGATGCGAGCTCTGCTCGGGCTCGATCCAGACGAGGCCGGCAAGGGCGCCGCCGCCGCGCACCACTTCGAGCGCGCGCTCGGCTACTACGGGATCGACTTCCACCTGCGGCTGTTGCGCGGACCTGGCTCGCCCTGGCGCAAGCTGATGGCTTCTCGCAAGGTCCTCGATGAGATCGTCTTCGGCGAGATCGCCCGCCACCGCGCCCACCCCGATCCGGGCCGCCGCGACATCCTCAGCCTGCTCGTCGCCGCCCGCGGTGCCGACGGCGAGCAATTCAGCGACACCGAGATCCGCGACCAGGCGATGACGCTGATGTTCGCCGGCCACGACACCTCGACTTCGACCCTCACCTTCATGCTCCACGAGCTCGGCCGCCATCCCGAGGTGGTGCGGCGGCTGCACGAGGAGCAGGATCGGGTGCTCGGCGGCGCCAGCCCAACCGCCCAGCAGCTCGAAAAAGAGATGCCCTACCTCGAGATGGTCCTCGATGAGGTGCTGCGCCTCTACCCACCTGCCTGGATCGGCCCGCGCCGGGCGGTCCGCGAGTTCGAGTTCGGCGGCTACACCGTCCCCCGCGGCGCCTACGTCAACTACTGCTCCTGGGCCAGCCACCGCATCCCCGAGTTCTTCCCCGAGCCCGAGGCGTTCATCCCCGAGCGCTTCGCCCGCGAGCGCAAGGCGGCGCTCCCCCGCGGCGCCTACGTCCCCTTTGGCGGCGGCTCACGCATCTGCATCGGCAAGCGCTTCGGCCAGACCGAGGTGAAGCTGGTGGCGACGAAGCTCCTCCAGCGTTTGCGCATCGAGTCCCTCCCTGGCCGCACGATGACGATCCGCCAGATGCCGACGCTCTCGCCGCAGGGCGGCCTAAAGATGCGCGTTAAGGAGCGAGCGTCATGATTCCCGCCCCATGCTTCCCCTCGCAGCAGCCGAGACCTGGTGGGGCGTCCTAGGTGGCCTGATCCCAATCATCGGCCTGGCGCTGGTCAGCTACATCATCTACCGAGCCGTTAAGGACGACGGCAACGACGACCAGTCCCAGTAGAGACCGGTCGTCGTTCGCGGCGCTACTTGATGAACAGCATCTCCTCGTACTTCGGCAGCGGCCAGAGATCGTCGGCGACGACCTTCTCTAGCTTGTCGGCCGCATCGCGGACGCTGGCCATCGCCGCAAGCTGCTTGTCGCGGGCGTGGACCGCCATCTCCAGACCCTCCAGGCCCGGGTCGGCGTTCGCCGCTTCCAGCTCGCCGAGGCCGGCGACCAGCTCGTCGACGAGGCCGCGGACCTCGCCCTCGACCGCGGAGACGCCGGACTCCTGGATCAGCGCCAGGTGCCGCAGCGCGGCCGGCAGGATCATCGTCTTGGCGATCGAGAAGGCGACCTCCGCCTCGATGTTGGCCCGTAGCCAGTACTGCTCGACCCAGACCTCGTAGCGGGACTCCAGCTCCTGCTTTGAGAGCACGTTGTAGTTCTCGAACGCCTGGACGGTGCTGTCAGCGAGCACTTCGGGCAGCGCGTCCGGCGTCGTTTTCAGATTCTTCAGTCCGCGCCGCTCGGCCTCCTGGTGCCACTCCTCGGAGTAGTTGTCGCCGCTGAAGCAGACCTCCTTGTTGGCCAGGTAGCTCTCTTTGACGATCTCGATCACCGCCTGCGGCATCTGCTCGCCGCCGTTCAGCTTCGCCTCCAGCTTGCCGGCGAGCTCGTCGATCGCCTCGGCCGCGATCGTGTTCAGGACCGTGTTCGGGAAACCGAGCGACATGCTGGAGCCCAGCGCCCGGAACTCGAATTTGTTGCCGGTAAAGGCAAAGGGCGAGGTCCGGTTGCGGTCGCCGCCGTGCATCGGCAGCGGCGGCAGCACCGTCGCCCCGAGGTCGAGGAAGGAGGCCGGCGTGTTCGGGTCCCCTTCGCCGGTCGCGATCGCCTCGAAGGCTTTTTCCAGCTCGCCGCCGAGGAAGATCGAGATGATCGCCGGCGGCGCCTCGTTGGCGCCGAGGCGGTGGTCCTGGCCGATGTTGGCGACCGAGGCCCGCAGCAGGCCCTGGTGCTTGTTGACCGCCTGGATCACCGCCGTGCAGAAGAAGAGGAAGTGGATGTTGTCGGCCGGCGTCTCGCCCGGGTCGAGCAGGTTGACGCCGGTGTCGGTCCCCATCGACCAGTTGTTGTGCTTGCCGGAGCCGTTGACGCCGGCGAACGGCTTCTCGTGCAGGAGACAGACGAGGCCATAGCGGCGGGCCACCTGTTCCATCGTCTGCATCGTGAGCTGCTGGTGGTCGGAGCCGACGTTCGAGTTCTCGAAGATCGGCGCGATCTCGTACTGGTTCGGCGCCACCTCGTTGTGGCGGGTCTTAACCGGGATGCCGAGCTTGCGCATCTCCAGCTCCGCCTCGAGCATGAAGGCGAGGATCCGCTCGGGGATCGAGCCGAAGTAGTGGTCGTCGAGCTCGTGGCCCTTCGGCGGCTTGGCGCCGAAGAGGGTGCGGCCGGTCGCGATCAGGTCGGGCCGCTCGAAGAAGTACTGCTCGTCGATCAGGAAGTACTCCTGCTCGGGGCCGACGGTGGTGAAGACGCGCTGGCTCTCCTCGTCGCCGAGCAGCCGCAGCGCCTTGATCGCCGAGCGCGAGAGCGCGTCCATCGAGCGCAGCAGCGGGATCTTCGCGTCGAGCGCCTCACCGGTCCAGGAGGCGAACGCGGTCGGGATGCAGAGCAGCGCCCCGTTCGGGTTCTCGAGGATGAAGGCGGGGCTGGTCGGGTCCCAGGCGGTGTAGCCGCGGGCCTCGAAGGTGGCGCGGACGCCGCCGGTGGGGAAGGAGGAGGCATCCGGCTCGCCCTGGATCAGCTCCTTGCCGGAGAAGTCGGCGATCGCCTGCCCTTCGCCGCCGGGCTCGAAGAAGGAGTCGTGCTTCTCCGCGGTCGAGCCGGTCAGCGGCTGGAACATGTGGGTGTAGTGGGTGGCGCCGTTCTCCAGCGCCCACTCCTTCATCGCCTCGGCGACCTCGTCGGCGAGGGTGGGGTCTAGCGCCTCGCCCCCTTCCAGCGTCGTCTGCAGCTTCTCGAAGACGTCCTTCGGCAGTCGCTCCTTCTGGACGGCGACGGAGAAGACGTTCTGCCCGAACGGGTTGTTCTCCGGGAGCGTCAGGTCCTGCGCGCCAAGGGCTCCTCCGTTGGAGCTCCACTGGGCGGCGTTCACGTTGTGCTGGCGGATACGGGTCATCGGTTTCGGGTTCCCCCCATAGGCGCGCGCCCGGATTCCCCGAGCGCCTGTTGGTCAAAGTCTCTGGTCCCTCAAAAAGAGCGACACAGAGCCTAATGGGGCCGCCATAATCGCGCCTTTGTACCTCCGTATAAAGCTCGGGAGGAGGTGGTTGTCCCTGCTGTCAGCCGGCCAGCGGGGTGGCGTGGAAGATGCCGAGCGGGTGGCGGACGCGGAAGCCGTCGGTGGGGCGCATGTATTCGGACCAGCCGGGGCCGCTGCGGTCGCCGTCTTCGCTGTAGGAGGTGTCCCAGCGCAGGCCGGCGATGACCGCGAAGACGTGTTCGTGGTTGGCGTAGATGCGGACCCAGCTACCGGCGCCGCCGCCTCCCCAGCGCATGAAGCCGGTCGAGTCGAGCGGCCATTCGAGCAGGCCAGCGGCGTGCATCACGTAGCTGACCGAGCCCGAGCAGTCGTAGCCGCGCGAGTTCCAGTTGCGGTGACCGCCGCCCCAGACGTAGGGCCGGTGGCGGATCCGGTTCGCCGCCTCGATCATCGCCTTCACTGCCGGCGGGGCGGAGGGCGGCGCGACGGCGCGGCCGTCAGGGAGCAGCCGCGCCTGCGGCACGGCGGCATGCGCCGAACCGGCGAACGCGCCGCAGACGAGCAGCGCGGCCAAAACCGTGAAGAGCTTCCCCTGCCTCCGCATCGATGGAGTTCATCGACGTCATCGCCCGAAGGCTTGAGGGTGCGCGCTCAAGGGGTCGAAGAAACGTCCGGCAGCGCGTCGGCGGCGACCAACGAGCCCATCAGCACGCCGAGCAGGAGGTCTCGCAGCGCCTCGCGCTCGACGTCGCGGTGCTCGATCCAGTTGAGGCAGGCGCCGTCCATGAACCAGAGCCAGCCGCTGACCGCGATCCGCGCCTTCGGCGGCGGCCCGTCGGGGTAGAGCCCGTCGAGGATCCGCTCGGCCGTCGCCCGCCGCACCTCTTCGACCAGGTCGCGGATCGCGGCGACGCCGGTGGCGCTCTGCATCAGGTTGCGGTAGGCGGTCGCATTCTCCTCGACCATGCCGAGGAAGGCACCGAGGCTGCTCTGCAACTGCTCGACGGGGGGGAGGTCCGGATCGGGCGCGGTGCGCTTCTGCAGCTCCTCCGCCCAAGCGCTCAAGGTCGCCTCGAAGAAGGCCTGCTTGCTCGGAAAGTAGTGATAGAGCAGGGATTTCGAGATTCCCACCTCGGCGGCGATCTTGCTCATCGAGAGCTCTTCGTAGGAGTGGCTGGTGAACAGCTCAGCTCCGCGCTCCAGCAGTTGCGCGCGTCGCTCGTCGACGTCCATCCGGCGGTAAGAGGGCTCACTCATGCCACAGATTCTACGCAGTTTGTTGACCATCGGTCAATAAGCCTGCTACGGTTGCTGACCAGCGGTCAATAAGCAACTGGATTGGAGGCAGTGATGAACGAAGAGATGAAGTGGGATCAGGAGGAGATGAGAGGGGGGGAGGGAGAGGCGGCACGGCCAGCAGCCCCACCTCCGTTCTGGGACCCGGTCTCGCGGATCGAGTTCGAGCGCATCTTCGGCGGCCGCGTGCTCGCCTGGATCGGCGGCTTCGCGACCCTGCTCGGCGTCATCTTCCTGATGCGCAGCGCGGTCGACAGCAGCTGGTTCACGGAGGAGGTCCGTGTCCTCATGGCCGCCTTCGGCTCACTCTTGTTGCTCGGCTTTGGCCTCTGGATGCACGAACGCAAGGGGCGCCTCGAGGTCGCCCGCATCGCGGTCGCCGTCGCGATCCCGGGCTTATATGCGACGACCGTCGTCGCCTCTCAGGTCTACGACTTGATCTCGCCCATCATCGGGCTCGAGGCGGCAGCGTTAATTGGTGTTCTCGGTGTCTTCATCGCCGTGCGCTGGTCATCGATGCTCGTCGGCAGCGTCGGGATGCTCGGGGCGCTTGCGGCGCCGATTCTCGTCGGCACCGCAACCGAGGGGGGCTCCATCGCCTTCGTTGCCCTTGCCCTCGCCGCTAGCGTCGGCGTTCTTCTCTGGCAGCGCTGGAACTGGCTGGCGCTCGGCGCATTCGCCGTCTCAGCACCGCAACTGATCGCCTGGATAGCCCACAACGGATTCATCGTCTTTGAGGGAGAAAGGACCCCCAGCGAGCCCGTTCTGCTCGTCCTTTCGGTTCTCGTCGGCTTCTGGGTCCTCTACGCCGCCGCGGCCTT
Organism: Solirubrobacterales bacterium; assembly: GCA_051959815.1. GTDB lineage: Bacteria > Actinomycetota > Thermoleophilia > Solirubrobacterales > 70-9 > VAYN01. The sequence goes on along the minus strand of JBQCEW010000196.1, from coordinate 1,229 downwards.
CGGTTATGAGTTGCGGAGCCGCGGGGAAAAGAGACTCCCGGCTTCATCCTGGCTCCTGCTTCTCTGCAGCAGCCTGTTCGTTGTCGGCGCCGGCGCCGTTGTCATCGGCGGCGACTCGGACGTCGCTCTGGACGCCTGGATCTTCGGCTTCGCCGCAGTTCACCTCCTGCTCGGAGGCGTCGCGATCCGCTCCGGTGTCCACCGCGAAATCGGCTCGCTCCTGATCGGGGGAGGGATCGGGCTCGGAACCTTCGGGCTTGCCAACGCCTTCAACGGTCCGACCCTGGTTGCCGCTTGGTCGGCGGCGTCGGCGGCGCTCGCCTATCTGGCGACGCGGGTCGATCGCACCTCGGCGCCGGCGCTGTCAGACGCGCAGCGACTGCTGATCGGGGCGTTCGGGTTCCTCGGCCTCGCGATACTGCACGTGCTGTGCGTCGAGGCGCCGCCGGCCGCGATCGCCGAAGGGGTCGAGGATCTCGGCAGCGCTCTGGTCGCGATCGTCTGCTGTGCGGGCGCCGCGCTCGCCTGCTGGTACTGGGGTTGCGAGATCGAGCCGAAGGCCGCGACCGTCGCGGGCTTCATCGGCGCTACCGGCTTCGTCTACCTCGGTTCGGTTTCGATCATCGACGTGATCGGCGACAACGCCGGCGGTGAAGCTCGCCAGATCGGGCAGGCCTGGCTGTCGGCGTTCTGGACGGCGACCGGGTTCGGCGCGGTCGTCTGGGGCATGGTGCGGCGCTCGCCGAAAGCCCGTCTCGGTGGTCTTGCCCTGCTGGCGGTCGCGATCGTCAAGGTCTGGACCTACGACCTCTCCGAACTGGAAGAACTCGCCCGGGCGCTCTCCTTCGTCGCCCTCGGCCTGTTGTTGCTGGCTGGCGCCTTCGCCTACCAGCGGTTCAAGCCGGAGGAGGAAGGCGAGCGGATCGAGGAGGTGGAGGAAGGGGAGCCGCAGGCCTCCCTGTAGGGCCGATCAGCGGGAGCCGCAGGCATCTCTATAGCCTGCGGTTCCCGCGGCCCGCGCCGCACGCCCAAGCCGAAAACCGGAGGACCCTCAAGCAATGTTCGTCTCGAAGGCCGCCGGCGTCGGCGGCGGCACCATGGGGGGCGAGATCGCGCAGGCGATCGCCGCCGCCGACATCCCCGTCGTCGTCAAGGACATCGACCAGAAGTTCGTCGACTCGGCCGTCGAGAAAGCCCGCGGCGTCACCGAGGGCCAGCTCGCCCGCCTC
>JBQCEW010000195.1:0-6010 GCA_051959815.1 Solirubrobacterales bacterium | reverse complement strand
CAGCATCCCGACGTAGGTGTAGAAGGCGACGAAGGCGCCGAGGCTGAGGTTGCCGTCGATCACCTCGCGGCCGCCGATCAGGAGGACGAGGGCGATCCCGATTTGCGGCAGCAGGCCGATCAGGGGGGAGAAGAACGCCTGTACCCGGGTCGCGTAGATGCTCTGGTCGAAGACCCTGGCGACCGCGCGCTGGAAGCGGTGCAGTTGATGTTCCTCGCGTGCAAACGCCTTGACGATGCGGATCCCGGAGACGTTCTCCTCCGCCTCGGCGGTCAGCTCCGCCACCCGCTGCTGGACCTCCTGCTGGGCCGGCCGCGAGATCTGGCTGTACCTGGTCGCGGTGAGGATCACGAACGGCGCCGGGATCAGCGCCAGCAGCGCCAGCAGCGGGTTGATCGCGATCATCACCACCGCGGCCAGGGTGATCGTCAGCAGGTTCTGGGTGATGAAGATCAGCCCGTAGCCGAGGAAGAAGCGGATCGCCTGCAAATCGACGGTCGCCCGCGACATGAGCTGTCCGGTCTGCTGGGAGTCGAAGAAGCCGAGGTCGAGCCGCTGCAGGTGCGCATAGAACTGCTGGCGCAGGTCGAATTCGACCGCCAGCGAGACCTTGCCGGCGACCAGGCGCCGCACCACGGTCAGCCCCAGTCGCAAGATGCCGGCGCCGATGATCGCCAACGCCAAGGGCAGCAGATCCGGCTTGTTCCCATCCTTGATCGCGTTGACCGCTTCGCCGACCAGCCACGGGATCAACACCGTCATCCCCATCGCCGCCCAGGCAAAGACCAGCGACCCCCACAACTGCGCCCGGTAGGGGCGCAGGTATCCCATCAGGCGTCGGTAGGTCCGCACCTATCTACTATACAAAGTGAAGTATTGGTTACCCGAGGTAGTGGGTCAGTTTGAGCGGGGAGGATCGGGCAAGCGCGATCCGGCCCTCACTCCTGACAGTCAAACGGACTTCCCGACGCTGATTGCCGGAAACGTCGTCGGGACCGTGCTCATCTTCATGCGGCTCACCTCCTTAGCTCAAGCGTTAACTCGACTTTCCCACGCTGATTGCAGGGATCGTGATCTCGGCTTTGCTTACCTTCACGTCTCCACCTCCTGTGATCGGTAATGCCTTTAATTGATCAGAGTAAACCGTGACCTGCTGGCCCAGCAGCACCGCGATCTCTTCCAGTAGAGCAAGGAATTTCACGGACTCGCGGCTATCCGAGGCGGGCGGCGGCCTTGGCGCTGGGGACTTTGCCGGCCGCGCACTTTTTCGGGTGGTGGCCGGGGGGCTGCAGGATCTGGAAGTTGGTGACGTCGTGGAACTGGGTCGGGACGCCGCTGTTCTGGGCGAGGTTGACGATCAGGCGGTAGAAGCCGGGGGGGAGGTCGTGGTAGAAGATCTCCGGGCGGGTGCCAGGGGAGTAGCTGCCGGCGCTGCCGATTTGCTCCGCGAGGACACCGTTCGGCCCGGCGTACTGGGCGTAGTCGAAGGACCTGCCGACCAGTCGTCCCTTGCCGATCGGGCTGTCGATCGCTTTCTGCAGCTTCGCCGGGTCGACGCAGTCGGGAACGCGATTGAGGCTGAAGCGCAGGTGGCCTTGATCCAGTTCGGGTTCGCCGCCGAAATGCTGCGGCGACAGTTCGAAGTTCTCGACGTTGACCTTGACTACCACCGCGCGGGCGTCCTGGCGGGCGCCGTTGCGCGGCGTGACGATTTCAACCGCCGGTTCGCCCGGCAGCCGTTCGGTTTCCGGCTGGCTGGCCTGAGTTTCCTTGCCGCCGAAGGCGAGAGCCAGCGCCACGGCGACGGCAGCCAGCGCCACGCTGGCCAGAGTTGCAAACCTTGCCCTCATCGGAGCGGGGAAGATTACGCGGAACCACCGGATCTCAATCGTCGCCCTGGCCCTGGCCTTGATGCTGGTGCCGGCGGCGTCGGCGCTCGCCTCTGCCCGCGGCGGCTTCGCCGGCAACGTCGATGTCTTCGCCGGCACCCGCCCCGGCCCCGGGACCTTCGGCGGCGGCCACAACTTCCCCGGCGCGTCGCTCCCCTTCGGAATGGTGCAGTGGAGCCCCGACACCGTCCCGGCAGCGCCGCACTCCGGCGGCTACGACTATCGCGACAGCCACCTCTCCGGCTTCAGCCTCACCCATCTCAGCGGCGCCGGCTGCGCCCTCTACGGCGACTTCCCCTTCCTGCCGACGACCGAGCCGCTGGAAAGCTCGCCGGCCGCTCTCGGCGGCGGCCTCGACGGCCAGTTCCAGCCCGGCTTCTCGCACGCCCATGAGCACGGCCGCCCCGGCTACTACTCGGTGCGGCTCAACCCGGTCCGCGGCGGCGCCATCGACGTCGCCCTGACCGCAACGACGCGGACCGGGATGGCCCGCTTCCGCTTCCCGCGAAACCCGCACGCGAGCGTGCTGATCAACGCCGGCGGCAGCGCCCAGCCCGACGACCTCGCCGCCGTCAGCGTCGACCCGGCGCGCCGCGAAATCTCCGGCATCGCCTCCAGCGGTCTCTTTTGCGGCCAGCGCCCCCGCTACAAGGTCTACTTCGCCGCCGTCTTCGACCGTCCGTTTGCAGCCTCCGGGACCTGGGAGGAGGGTTCGCTGCAGCCAGGTGGCACCGCTGCCGAAGACCACGCCTTCCCACCGGCCAACCCGCCCAACACTGCGGCGGCCGGCGCCTACGCGACCTTCGACACCCGCCACGACCGCTCCGTCGGCGTCCGCGTCGGCGTCTCCTTCGTCAGCGTCGAAGGCGCCCGCGCCAACCTCGCGGCCGAGAGCGGCAACGTCTCCTTCCACGCGATCGCCGCTCGCGCCACCCGCCGCTGGAACCAGGCGCTGGGCCGGATCCGCGTCAGCGGCGGCTCCAGGCGCCACCTCGCCACCTTCTACACCGCGCTCTACCACGCGCTGCTGGCGCCGCGCACCTTCAACGACGCAAACGGCGCCTACACCGGGATGGACGGGGCGGTCCACCATGTCCACGGCCGCACCCAGTACGCCGACTTCTCCGGCTGGGACGTCTACCGGACGCAGATGCCGCTGCTGGCGATGCTCGTCCCGAAGCGGGCCGGCGACATTGCCCGCTCGCTCATCGCTGACGCCGCCCAGAGCGGCTGTCTGCCGCGCTGGTCCTACGCGACGGGCCAGAGCATGACCATGGTCGGGGACCCCGCCGACGCGATGCTGGCGGCCGCCGATGCCTTCGGCGCTCGCTTCGACCGCCGCGCCGCGCTGGCGGCGATGGAGCGGGGGGCGGACGAGGTCTGCCGCAGCGCCGACGGCGAATACGTCGAGCGGCAGGGACTGCCGGAATACCTCCAGCTCGGCTACGTCCCCTTCGACTCCGACACCAACCGGCGCAACGCGAACTCGATCTACGGCAGCCCGGAAGCGGTCTGGGGCTCGGCAGCGACGACGCTCGAGTACGCGATCGACGACTTCGCGATCGCCCAGCTCGCCCGCCGCACCGGCGCGCGCAACGCCTACCGCGATTTCCTCGGCCGCTCCCGCAACTGGCACCGGCTCTTCGACCCCGCCAGTCGGATGATCGAGCCGCGCTACGCATCCGGCGCCTTCCCGCAGCCCTATAACAACCTGCAGGGTGGTGGCTTCGTCGAGGGGGACTCCGCCCAGTACACCTGGATGGTCCCGCAGGACCCCGCCGGCCTTGCCGCCAGGATGGGCGGCCGCGCTAGGGCGGCGCGGCGACTACGAGCTTTCCTGCGCGTCCTCAACGCCGGGCCGGGCGGCACCCACGCCGACCATGCCCTGCTCGGCAACGAGCCGACCCTGCACACGCCCTGGCTCTTCGACTGGCTGGGGCAGCCCTACCGGACCCAGGAGGCGGTGCGCCGCGGGCTCACGCTCTACCGCCCGGCGCCGGACGGTTATCCGGGAAACGACGACCTCGGCACGCTCTCGGCCTGGTACGTCTTCGGCGCCCTCGGCCTCTACCCCGAGGTGCCGGGGACGGGGGTGCTGGCGATCTCCAGTCCGCTCTTCCGCCGCGCCGAGATCCGCCTCCCGCACCGCCGCCGCGCGGTGATCACGACCGCCGGGCGCGGCTTCTACGTGCAATCTCTGCGCCAGGGCGGTCGCTCCCTAGGCCGCCCCTGGACGACCTACCGAGCCCTGGCCCGCGGCGCCGATCTCAGCTTCCAGCTCGGTCGCCGCCCGAACCGCCGTTGGGGGAGCGGTGTGGCGACCGCACCTCCTTCGGGTAGCAGGGGTTTTTAGGCGTTACTTAACCGTCCTTGAGCGACGGATCAGCAACCAAAACCAAGCTGGAGGACTGTGCACACCTATGCGTCCCGGATCCCGGCAGGTCGGCTTCCCGTTGCGGAGGCGAGCGAGGCTCGGCCTCGCCGCTACGCCCTGCCGCTTGCCCTGGCCGGGTTGATCGCCGGCGCCGCGGCGCTGCGCTTCGCCAGCCTCGGCCTCCAGAGCTATCACCACGACGAGGTGATCACGGCGATGCGGGTGATCCCCGGCAGCTTCGGCCACATGCTCCACGAGGTGCGGGTCAGCGAGTCGAACCCGCCGCTCTACTACGCCCTGGCTTGGGGCTGGGCCAAGGCCTTCGGCCGCGGCGAATTCGAGCTGCGCGCGCTCTCGGCGCTGTTCGGGACGGCGGTCGTACCCGTCGCCTACCTGATCGGCCGGGAGCTGGCGAGCCGGCGCGCGGGCCTGGCCCTCGCCGCCTTCGCCGCTGTCAACCCGATGCTGATCTGGTACTCGCAGGAGGCCCGCTCCTACGTGCTGCTCGTCTTCTTCTGCGCGCTCTCGTTCTATTTCTTCCTGCGGGCGCTGGACGAGGAGCGGGGAGGGGATCTGGCCCTGTGGGCGCTGAGCTCCGCGCTGGCCCTCTGCAGCCACTACTTCGCGGTCTTCCCGGTCGCGATCGAGGCCGCCTGGCTGCTGGTCGCCCTGCGCTCGCGCTTGCGAGCGGTCCTGCCGGCGGTGGCCGGCGTCGGTCTGGTCGGCGCCGCGCTGCTGCCTCTGCTCAGCGCCCAGATCAACGCCACCCACATCGGCTGGATCGAAAAGAGCCCGCTGCAGACGCGGTTCCTCGAAGCGGGAGCCAGCTTCCTGATCGGCGAAACCGGCCATGTGATCGCCGAGCCGACGCGCTATCGCTATGCCTTGATCCCGGCGCTGTTCCTGGCGGTGGCGCTGCTCCTGCTGGCGGTGCGCGCGAACCCGCGCGAGCGCCGCGGCGCCGCGATCGCCCTCGTGCTCGGCCTCGGCGTCGTTGCGCTCACGTGCCTTGCCGCCCTGGTCGGCAAGGACTACGTCGTCGAGCGCAATCTGCTGCCGGCGCTGCTGCCGCTGGCGGCGGTCATCGCCGTCGGCTGCTCGGTTGCGGCCGCGTGGCGGCTTGGTGCGGTCCTGGCTGTCGTGCTCTGCGCCTACTGGCTCGCCTTCGACGTCTACGTGACCCAGACCCCGAACCTCCAGCGCCCCGACTTCCAGGCGCTCGCCCAGGCGATCGGGCCGGCCAAGGTGCCGCGCGCCGTGGTCAGCTGGAAGCTCGCCGCCGACCCGATCCGCTGGTACCTGCCGGGCCAGGTGCCGAGGATGTACGGCGGGCAGACGCGGGCCAGGGAAGTCGACCTCGTCGTCAAGCCGCTGGCCGCCAGGCGGCCCGTTAATCTGCCCCGGAACTTCCGACTGGTGCAGCGCGTGCGGGCCGATCGCCTCACCCTGCTGCGCTACGTCGCGAGGAAACCGATGAGATTGACCACCCCTCAGCTCAAGGCGCTGCCTACCGGCTTCGGCAGCGACGCCATCGTCCTCAACGGGCCCTACGGCTGGAAGGCCGGGCCCGAGGTGCGCACGAACTCCGGCAACGGGAGCGCGGAATGAGCCCGGCCGCGGAGCTCGCCTACCGGATCGGCGCCGCCGCGCGGCGGCCGGCGACCTGGGTGCAGTTGCTCAAGTTAGGGGTCGTCGGCGGCCTCGGCTACCAGATCAACCAGGCGGTGTTAGCCGTTCTCGCCCAGGG
>JBQCEW010000194.1:0-5868 GCA_051959815.1 Solirubrobacterales bacterium | reverse complement strand
AAGCGCTTCTTAAAGCCCTGCGGCATCCGCTTCGCAGGGAGCTGCTTCGCCGCTACGTCGAGGCGAGCGAGCCGCTTAGTCCGAGGGACTTGGCGGCGCTGACCAAGCGGCCGCTCTCCAGCGTCAGCTACCACGTCCGCGAGCTGGCGAAATTCGACGCGATAGAGATCCTTGAAGAAGAACCGAGGCGGGGATCGGTCGCCCACTTCTACGGGGCGACTTCTCTCGTTGACGAGGTACCTTGGGGGCGGGCTGCTCTTGGAATGGGGAGGGCAACATGAGGGCCAAGGTGGCGCGTCTTTGTCCTCCGACAACCAGCTAGATCGAGATACTTCGCCTACCGAGAACAGCAGAAGCAGTCAGCCGATAGCTACCTCGGATCACCCAGTCTGCCCTCTAGCTGCTTCGGCTCAGAAGCCAGAACGAAGCTTCTGAGCCGAAGCACCCACCCGCAACAGCAAAACCCCTCACGCCCTATCACCCTCCGGTGATAAGCGGGGCATCCGCGCCCTCCCACGCATTTCCGCGGCATGGATGCCGCAGCTCTCAAGCCGTCAACGCCGAAGAAGCCGGGACGAAGCGCCTCCCTCTGGTACCTCGGCGCCACCGACCCGATGCACCGTCAAGAAGGCCGCCGCTGATGATCTCGATCGGCAAGCTCGGCCGCGGCCAGGAGCGCTACTACCTCGGCAAGGTCGCCGAAGGAGCCGAGGACTACTACTCCGGCGAGGGAGAGGCCGAGGGTCAGTGGCTCGGCGACGCCGCCGAGGATCTGGGCCTGCAAGGCAAGGTCGCTCCGCAGCAGTTGACGGCGATGCTCACGGGCAACGATCCGGCGAGCGGCGAGCCGCTGGGGCTCCAGCACGTCGCCGGCAAAGGCCCGGTCCCCGGCTTCGATCTCACCTTCTCGGCCCCCAAGTCGGTCTCTCTCACCTGGGCGCTCGGCGGCCATCCCCGCGCCGCCGAGGTCAAAGCCGCCCACGCCGCCGCCGTGCAGGCGGGGCTCGACTACCTCCAGGAGGCCGCCTGCTGGACCCGCCGCGGCAAAGGCGGGCGGGAGTTCGTCAAGGGCAACGGCTTCCTCGCCGCCGGCTACGTCCACCGCTCCTCCCGTGCCGGCGATCCCCAGCTCCACACCCATGTCCTCGTCGCTAACGCGACCAGGGGGCCGGACGGGCGCTGGACCCGGCTCTACCACCCTGCGATCTACGAACACGCGAAAACCGCCAGCTACATCTACGAGGCCCATCTGCGCGACGAGCTGACCCGCCGCCTCGGCGTCCGCTGGCGCGAAGTGGTAAACGGTCTATCGGAGATCGAGGGCTTCGACCGCGAGCACCTGCGCGCCTTCTCCACCCGCCGCCAAGAAATCCTTGAGGCCGCTGGAGGCGAGGGCGCTTCCGCGCGGGCGATGCAGGTAGCAACCCTGGCCACCCGCAAGGCCAAGGACGCCGAGTTGACGACGGAGAGCCTGCGGGACCTCTGGCGAGAGAAGGCGCAGGAGATCGGCCTGACGCGAGAGGCGATCCACGCCACCTTCGGCCACGAGCGCCAAGCCCCCGAGGGACGGGTCGCGGTCGCCGAGGTGGAGGCCGCGCTGACCGCCCACGCCTCCCACTTCGACCGCCGAGGAGCGATCCAGGCAGTTGCCGACTGCCTGCCCACCGGGGCTCCGGGCGCTGAGGTGGTCGAGCTGGCAGACGCCTACCTCGCTCGGCCGGATGTGATCTGCATCTCCGAGTCGCCAAGAGGCCCCCGCTACACCACCCGCGCGATCTGGGAGCTGGAGCAGAGCGCGCTCGCAAGCGCCGAGACGATGGCTTCCCGCACGGACTGCGCCGTGGTTGACGAGGTGGTCGTCTCCCGCCTCCTCGCCCAGCGGCCGAGCATGAAGCCCGACCAGGAGGCGATGGTGCGCAGGCTCCTTACCGGGGGCGAGGGGCTGGTGGTCGTCGTCGGCGAGGCCGGGACGGGAAAGACCTACGCTGTGGTCGCCGCGGCTCGGGGATGGGAATGTCTGGGCAAGGCCCCGCTCCGGGTCGCGGCGCCGACCTGGCGCGCCGCGAACGTCCTGCGCTCGGAGGGCTTGCGGGCAACCAGCGTCGCCCGCCTCCTCGCCGAGCTTGACCGCCGCAGCGCCGCGGGGCAACAGGCGCTTGCCCGCGGCTCGGTGCTGGTGGTCGACGAGGCCGGGATGGTGGACTCGCGAGCGCTTGGGCGGCTAATCGCCCACGCCCAGGAGGCGGAAGCGAAGCTGGTCTTGATCGGCGATCCCGCCCAGCTCGGGGAGATCGAGGCCGGCGGCCTGTTTGCCGCCATCGCCAACCGCACCGAGGCGATACGCCTAGACGAAGTGATCCGCCACAAAGATGCGCTTGAGCGCGACGCCGCGAAGCTGATCCGCGAAGGCGAAGGACACGAGGCGATCACCGTCTACCAAGGCGCCGAGCGGGTCACCGTCTCCGACGATCCCGCTGCGCGCAGGGAGGCGATGGTCGCCGACTGGTGGGAGCGCTTCCGTGAAGGCGAGGACGCGCTGATGGTGGCGAAGCGAAACGCCGAGGTGCGCGAGCTGAACATCTTGGCGCGGGAGAAGATGCGCGCCGAAGCAAAGCTCGGCTCCGAGGAGATCCAGGTCGGCGAAGCCCGCTTCGCTGCCGGCGATCAGGTCATCACCCGGATCAACGATCAGCGCTTGCGGGTCTATAACCGCGAGCGCTGGCGGGTGGCGGAGGTGGACGCGAACTCCCGGCGTTTGGTGTTGGACGGAATCGACACCCTTAGGCGGGTGTGTGTCGATTCCGTCTTCTTGGAGCGGGTCAACCCAAGGGACGGAGCCCCGGCAATCGAACACGCCTATGCGGCGACGATCTACCAAGCCCAGGGCGCCACCTTGGATTCGGCCTTCGTCATGGCCGACCCCTCGATGAGGCGGGAGGAGTTCTACGTCGCCCTCTCGCGCACCCGCGGCGAGACCTTCCTCTACGCGACGCCGGAGGTGCAGCTCGACCGCGAGGAGATCGCCCCGCCCTCCCCCTACCTGCGCGTCGGTCTTGAGCACATCGCCGAAGCCGCCGAGCGCTCCGGCGCCCAGTCTGCGGCGATGGACGAGGCGCTGCGCTCGCGCTTTGCGCCGATGCCTTCAGACCAGCTCGTTTCCCGATTGCACGAGCTTGCTTCAGAGGCCGGCGCCGAGTCCCAGGCCCAGCAGGCCCATCTTCGTCATGCCGAACGAGTCGCCGAGTACGAGCAGCGTTTCGAGCTTCTGGCCGGACAGCGCGAAAAGATCCCCGAGCCGCCCAGGTGGGAGCGGCGGGCCGACCGGGCTGAGCGCGAGGCCGCAGAACGCAATCTTGCTCTCCGCGAGCGCTGGGCGCGGGAGGAAGCCGAGCGGGTGCGGGCCGAGGCCCGCGAGCTGCCCGACGTTCGCCATGAGGCCCGCGCCGAGGCCGCGGTGATCGAATCGGTGCTCGCAGATCGCGAGCGCCTGGCCGCCGCCGCGGCCCGCGTCTCTCCCCCCGACTACATCAAGCGCGAGCTTGGGGAGCGGCCGAGCGATCCGGCCAAAGCCGCCGAGTGGGACAAGGCGGTGCGGGGAATCGAGGGCTATCGCCTGAGAAACGGCGTGGTGGACAGAGACAGCGCATTCGGAGCGAAACCGAAGAATCCCAGCCGCATCAGTGAACGGGAGCAAGTCAAGAGGCAGATCGAGCGCGCCCAGCGGGCGCTTCAGTTGCGCCAGCGGCTAGCGAGAGCACGGCAGCATTCGCACGACCTCGGCCGATCCGCGGGCCTTTAGCATGGGCCGCCAGCACCGCCCCGCCGAGATGTAAAGTGATGCTCGCAAGCGGGCCTGCGTCTTTCGGTTCGCGATCTGGCTTGGGTCGCTGGTTCGAAACCAGCCGTGCCCACTAGGTCTCCCATCATGGAACCAGCGACCAAAGAAACGGGTTCCCTGGTGGGCGTTTTCGCTGGAGGCTCGATAGCCCTCAGCTTGTCGAGCAGATCGCTGGCCAGCAGGTCGCGGAACGGCTCGGCAAACTCGGCGTCTGTCACGTCCTCGACGCTGATCTTGATCCACTCGAAGATCGCCGCGTTTAGAAGGCGTCGGATCGTCGGTGTGGCCTTGATGTAAACCGCTTGCACGTCGTCCGTCAGATCGAGCGCCAAGTCCAGCGTCGCGTCGATCTCATCGAAGCGGAGAGCGAGCCGCGCGAGGATCGCTTCGGCAGCTTCCCGCTCCTTCGCGATCCGAAATTGCTCCTCCTTGTAGAGCTTGTCTGAGACGCGGCCCTCGTAGTGCCGGTGAAGGAGCGTGCGCTCCTGCTCCTCAAGGGTCTGTAACTCCGTGTGGCAGCGTCTCGCTTCCTGCTCTGAAAGCGCGGACATATCCTCCAACCGCGCCTTGATCGCCTGGCGGATTCGCTGCTGCTGCGTCCGCGACAACTGGACGTTTCGGTAGTAGCGCTCAACCGCTGCCTCAACAACATCGACCCGGTGGTACGGCTGATCGCATTGGTGCCGCTGCTTGTTCGGGCAGACGAAGTATTCGTAAGTGCCGCCGTTGCCGGTGTTCCGCGAGAAGGTCAAGCGGGTGTCGCAATCGTCGCAATAGAGCGTGCCCTTCAGATAATGCGTTTCGCCTTTTCGCTCACGCTCACCCGAGAGGCGACGGGTCCGAAGAAGCGCCTGCACATCATCAAAGCGAGCCTGCGAGACCAGCGGCTCATGGCGGCCTCTGTAGGTCTCACCCCGGTAACTGACCCATCCGGCGTAGTAGGGGTTGGAGAGGATCGTGTAGAGCGTTGAATGATTGATCGGGCGGGGGCTGTAGCGGCGGTTGCCTCGCGTCCGCAGGCCTTTCGCCTCGAGGATCGCGACCAGCTCGTTGATCGAGAATCGGCCCGTCGCGTACAGATCGAAGGCAAGGCGAATGAGCGGGGCGCGCTCGGGGTCAAGAGCCACAGTCCGCACTTCCCCGCCCCCGTCATTGATTTCGCGGACGTTCAGGTAGCCGATTGGGGCTTTGGTGGGCGTTCCGCCGCGTTTGGCCTTCTCGGTGGTGCCCTTGACTACCTCACGACCCAAGTTCTCGCTGTAGTACTCCGCGATGGAGGCGAGCATCCCGTGCATCAGGCGGCCCGCTGGCGTCCCGTCGATGTTCTCGGTTGCGGAAACCAAGTGCGCACCGGACGACTCAATCTCGAAAAGCATGTTGGCGTCGTCACGGCGGTTGCGAGCGAAACGATCAACCTTCCACAAGATCACGTAGTCAACGTCGCGCCGCTCGCGAATACGAGCCAGCATCCGCTGCAGTTCGGGCCGGTCGTTGGTCTTAGCCGTCTCGGCCCGCTCGATGTACTCGTCAATAACCTCGGCGTCGTACTTGGACGCCTCGTCGGTGCAGCGCGCCCGCTGGCCGGCGATAGAAAGTCCATCGTCGTCAAAGTCCGTTTCCAGCTGTCCTCGCGAAGAAACGCGGAGATACAGAATGGCCCGCTTCTTCGCCGCATCCCTCATACGGTCACCACACCCCCCGCGCAGCGCCGCCGGGGCACTTGGAGGCCCAACTGGTCGAGCCGGTAGTTCATGGCTGCCCAGGACACCTCGTAGCGGCGGGCTAGTAGCCCAACGTCTTGTATTCCTCGGCTGGCGAAATCCGCCTTGACCCAGGAGCGGGGCATCAGAAGGTTGGCGGCGAACAGATTGCAAAGCGCTTCGATCCACTCCTCGGGCGCGTCAAGGTAAAGGCGATCAATGTGGCTGTCGTCGAGAATGTGCTTGCACTCGTGGGCAAGGGAAAACCGCTGGCGGACTTTAGCCTCCTCGGTTTTAAGTGCCACGACCCAGCCAGTCCCCACCGACACG
>JBQCEW010000193.1:0-12603 GCA_051959815.1 Solirubrobacterales bacterium | reverse complement strand
GTGCCGGCGAAGGCCGGCGCCCCAACCGTAGCCACCCCCCGCGTCGCCTCGAGTTCGCGGACGAAGCCGGCCACCGCCACCTTGCCGGCAGCGCCAGGCGCCCGGTCGAAGGAGGCGACGATTTGCACCGGGTCGGTGCCGCCGCCGAGCTGGGCCGAGGCGATTTCGTTGCCGACCCGCACGTCGCTCCCCTTCGGGAACTGCGAGAGCGCCTCGGTCCCGGTCTGCAGCGAGAGCAGCGGGCTCGCCAGGAACAGCAGCACCGCGGCGACGCCGATCACCGCCGTCCACGGCCGCGCCATCACCCGCGCGGTCCAGGCGCGCCAGAAGCGGTTGTGCTCGGTCGCCAACTGCTCGGCCGTGTGGCGGCGGTAGAAGCGGCGCCGGAAGAAGGCCTCGAGCTTGCCGACGACTCCGCCCGGCAGCACGCGGTCGCCGAGCATCGCGATCAACGCCGGCAGCAGCGTGACGGCAGTGAGGATCGAGACGGCGACGACGGTCATGGCCCCCAGTGCCATCGAGCGCAGCGCCTGGTTGTCGACCATCCACAGCCCCGCCAGGGAGATGATGACCGCCATACCGGAGAAGGTCACGGCAAGGCCGGAGGTCGACAGCGCCCGCGCCCGCGCTTCGCCCCTGTCGCGGCCGTCTTCGCGCTCCTCGCGGTAGCGGGCAAGGATGAAGAGCGAGTAGTCGACGGCGACGCCGATCCCGATCATCGACGCCATGTTGGTGACGAAGACCGAGGTCGTCATCTGCAGCGAGATGAAGTAGATCAGCGCGCCGGTGACCAGGACGCTGACGAAGCCGAGCGCCAGCGGCAGCGCCGCCGCGGCGAGCGAGCCGAAGACGACGAGGAGGATGATCGCGACGATCGGGAACCCGCCCGACTCCGCCTTCTTCAGGTCTTCCTTGGAGATTTCCTGCATGCCGGCCCAGATCGTCGGCTGCCCGACCAGGTAGGGAGTGACCGCAGAGGCGGCATTGCCGGGATTGAGGTCTTCGCGCAGGGTCGCCGCCGGGTCGATCAACTCGTCGGAGGAGAGGTCGCTGCGCAGCGGCACCAGCACCACGTTCTGGCGCTGGAACTGCCGGCGCGCCCCCGCGGCCACCGCAGGCGGCAGCGTCACGTCGTCGAGCGTCGCCACCTGGCTCCGCACCCGCGCCACCGCGGCGTCGCGCTCCGCCGCCGTCGCGCCCGGCGCCGCCTTCAGCACCACCGCGATCCCGTCCGCCTGCGAGCCGAAGTCTTCCTGGACCGCTTCGCTCACCTTCATCGACTGGCTGCCGGGAACGTCGAAGCCGCCGCCCGTCAGGTGGTCGGTCTGTTTCGAGGCGAAGGGAAGCGCCAGCAACACGATCAGGACCCAAGCCGCGACCACCCACCGACGCCGCCTCCCCAGGAACTGCGCAAGTCGGTTCATCGCATTTCGCATGCCGGGCCTCCTGTCAATCGCTCATGGCTTGCCAGCAGCCTCCCGCGCCCGACAGTGCAGGGTCTGTGAGCCGCGTCACTGCGTGCGCGGCATCACGCCTATCCCTTCTCTGTAGAAGCGATTTCGGTCCCTGAGCGCCCCTAGCTTCCCCGCCCACAATCAAAAGCGGCCGGGGCGACTGCGCTAACAGCCCCCCGGCCTTGGCACAGGAAAGGGGTCTTTCCCATGCAGGCACAGGGTATTTCAGAGCACGCCGACGCCCTCGAAGAAGCGGTGTTGCGCCACATCCTCGGCTGGCAGCCGACGATCCTGCGGCAATGCGATCTCGTCCGGGAACTCGCCAAGGAACCCAGCGATTTCAACTCCCGCAACGCTGTTGAAGAAGCAACCCGGAACCTGGTCGAGGCGGGGTTGCTCCACCGCCAGGGCGAGTGCGTCCTGCCGACCGTGACCCTCGTCTACGTCCACGGGATGGATATCGGATGAACGCGGAGGCAATAGGCCAGCAGTTCGGCCGCAACCTCGCCGAGGCGCGAGAATGGGCAGGGTTGACGCAGGCGCAGCTTGCCCAAGAGGTCTCCATGCATCAGGTGAACCTCTCCATCCTGGAGCGCGGCCTGCGTTGCCCTCGGCTCGATCTGGTCGTCCGGCTCGCAGGGGCGCTCGGCGTGCATGTGCGCGATCTGCTGTGGGAGATCGAGTAGCCGATGCCCTCTGAACACATCACCTTCTCGACCATCACCGAGCGGTTCGCTTGGAACCTGCGCATCGCTCGGCAGAGGGCCGATTTGACGCAGCGAGCCTTGGCGGCGCGGCTTGGCAAGGACCAGAGCCGGATCGCGGAGTGGGAGAGCGCCAGGTGCTTGCCCCAGACCGTGGCGATTGTGAGGCTCGCAGAGGCGCTGGAAATCGAGCCTGGCGAGCTGCTCCGGGAAACCAAGGGGCTCGCTGGCTAGCCTGTCTGTGTGGCTGGCGAGCGCCGTAAGCAGAAGACCGAGAAGGGCCTGGAGATCCCGGTTCCGACCAAGGGGGAGTTCGACGCCGCTATGCGGAAGGTCGCTCCCCCAAAAGGTCGTAAACGCCCTGCCGGGAAAGACCGGCCTCAGAAGCAATCCGAGTGATCGGGACGCCCGCTTTGCGGGCGTCTCTGATGTAGCCGCGCAGATCGTCGGTCGCCTGGCGTTTGGCCGCGTCGGCTTTCTCGCGGCGTTTGGCAGCACCCCGGATGCTCTGCAGGATCGTCGCCTCGCTCATTGCTGCGCCGCTTCCCTGACGAGAGCGTGGAACATCGACCGCTGGCCGGAGCGCCGATTGTTGTAGCGCCAGGCGTACTCGTCCGAGTAGGACTGGAGCCACTTCTTCGAGACGAACTTGTAGGTGCCGCGCATCCCCGTTTTGAGGTTGCCGAAGAAGCCCTCGATGGTGTTCGTGTAGATGTCGCCCTCGACGTAAGAGCCAGCGGAATGGTTGATCACCCGGTGCCCTGCGTACTCGCGAGCCAGCGGCCGGTAAGACAGCCAGTCATCGGTGTAGAGGATCGCTTCCGGGTTGACGTTCGCCCGCACGGCGTCACTCAGGGGCTCGCCGAACCGCGTCGGGATGACGCGAGCGCGGACCCGTCCGCCGCGCTCGACCATGCCGAGGACGGTCGGCTTGGCTTCGCGGAAGGCGATGGACTCCTGGCGGGTCTTGAATTTGCGCCGGGGCTTTCCGCCCCATGAGGTCTCGTCAACCTCCACCTCGCCGCGCAGGCTAGGAGCCGGCTCACCCTCAGCCATCAGCTCATTGCGGATGCGGTTGAACATCCTCCAGGCGGTCTTGTAGTGGACGCCCAGCTCGCGCTCTAGCTGTTTGGCGGAGATCCCGCAGCGAGTGCTGGTCATCAGGTACATGGCGTGGAACCAAAGCCGCATAGAGGTCGAGGAGCGGTGGAAGATCGTTCCCGCCGTGGGGTGCAGATGGTGCCCGCAGGCGGTGCAGGTCCAAGACTGGCGCTGCTGCTTGGTCGCGTAGCGCTTGAAGACCTTCACCCCGTCGCACTTAGGGCAGTGGGCGTGCTCGCCATCGGGCGCGTGGCGCGTCCGCCACAGATAGTCCAGGCAGGCGGCATCGTCGGGGAAGTCGGCCAGGAACTCGGTGACCGAGTAGTCGGAGGTCGAAGACTTCGCCCTGCGCGGTTCGTGGCGGTTGGCCGGTGGCATGTTGTCAACCTACTTGACAGACTTGACGTTGTCAAGTCACTTGACGGGGGAGAATTGTCACTTGCCCGGCCCTTAGGCTGCTGTGATCACTCATTCCAGTGGCGGGGCGGCAAAATCGGTGATCCGACTCGCCCTCGCGCTACGCTCTACCCATCCCGACCAAGGATTTCCAGCGATCAGGAGGGCAGACGTGCCCGACGTAAAGACCGACGCAATCGCCGCCGCTGAGCGGGTTCTAGCCGAATATTGGGGCGATTCGGTCCCGGTCGATCCTGCCCGCATAGCGCACAAGATGGGCATTCGTGTCGAGAATGCGTACCTGGACGCCGATGTTGCGGGCGCTATCGAGAAGCGCCACGGAGGCGATGTTCGGATCTACCTCAACGCTGAGGATCATTCAAACCGAAAGCGGTTTACGTGCGCTCACGAGATCGGGCACTTCGTCCAGCACGGAGACGAGGACTTTGAATTCGTCGACTATCGCGATATGACGGCTTCGCTGGGCGTTGATGCGGATGAGCGATATGCCAATTCCTTTGCGGCGGCCCTGCTCATGCCTGAGAAGGAAGTGCGTCGCCTCCATGCCCTTGGCATGAGCCAACGAGATATGAAGGAAGTTTTCGGCGTCTCGGAAGCCGCGCTCGTTAACCGCCTTAAGAATTTGGGCCTTTACCGCTAGCTCTCGAACGGCGGTTAGTCGGGATGGCCGACAGGCAACAAGAGACGATCGCCGACATCCTTGAGCGGATCGGGGAGAGTGCCAAGCCCAAGTCCGTCAAGGAGCTGCCGCCGGAACGGAAGGCTCGCCTTGAAGGGGACGACCTCGAAGAGCTGATCAAACTCAAGCGCTTCTATGGCCGGGTCGTGCTGGGGCTGATGACCCTTCAGCTTGTCGTGGTCAATGCCGGATTTCTGCTCTACACCTGGAAGGGATACCACTGGAAACCGCCCGACGGCGTAGTGCAGGTTTGGCTCACGGCCACGTTTGTTCAGATCGTTAGCGTGGTTGTCGTTATTACGAAATCGCTGTTCCCAGGTGGCCGGCTTGAAGCCGAAGGGCTACGGGCCAGCGATCCGTTGGATTAGAGACGGACAGATCCGCTGGGGGCGAGTCTTCCGCGGCGACGCGGTTATGACGACAGAGCAGATATTGTCAAGTCACTTGACGTACAGATAGGCTCACGCCGTGCGGAGGTGGGGATACAGCGGGCAGCCCAGCGCGGTCTATGACCCGCTGTTCGACAGTCCGTGGCTGAAGTGGGCGCAGGGGCTACTTCACGCAGAAGCTCTGCAAGCTGACATCGTCAGCGTCGGACACAAGCCTGATTCCTATCCTGTTCTCTCCTACCGGACCGAGTACCAACCAAAGCGCCACGGCTTCGCGGTCATCGCGGAGGAGATCGCGCCCATCCCGCCCCGCTGGCCCCTGCTCCTTGGTGACATCGCCAACAACAACCGGGCTGCCCTCGATCAACTGGCTTGGGCGCTCGTCGGTCGCGGCAGGACGCCCCCGGCCAAGCTGACGACGCGGCAGGAAAAGGCCGTCTATTTCCCGATCTACAAGGAGCGAGGAGAATTCAACGGGAGGGTCGGCGCCCAGCTTCCCGGTGTCCGGCGAGCAGACTTGGCAAAAGTACGTCGGCACCAGCCTTACCATCATGGCCGCAGCGCCCGTCCCCGCCATGCGCTTTCGCTGTTGGCGAGCATCAACGCGAGCGACAAGCACCGGACGATCCAGCCCCTCTGGGCCGTCTCCGTTGAAACCGGGATGAAAATCACGAAGCGTCGGGACTGCATCATCACGGGGACCCGCCCGGACGGGACCGCGAAGCCACTGGAGGTCGATGCAGAGATCGGATTTCTCCACGCGCGACGTACCGGCCTCGATCCCTACATTGAGATGGATCTGATGATCAGGGCCGAGCCGACGCTCGACAACATTCTCGGAGTCCGTGAGTGGACGCAGGCGGTCGGCTTGGAGATCATGACGCTGCTTTTTGAATTCTCCCAGCAGCCCAAACGGAAGATATGTGAAGTGGGGGCCAAGCTGCGGGAGGTAGATCCCGCCCTCCTCACCTTCTCCTGAGCCTTCTGGCTTGGCGCTAAGCCACGCACGCGCGGCGAGCGGCGGCATTTACGGCCGCTCGCTTCTACATAGAAGGGATAGGCGTGCGCGGCATCACTCGTCTCCAGCCGCGCGACAAGTGCTATGCGGCGCTCTACTCGGAGCCGAGCAGGTAGCGCGCCGAGGCGACGCCGACCGCAAAGGCGCCGCTGCTGTCGCGCGAGGGGTCCGAGAGGGCCTGGAGCGCGAACCCGTCGCCGAGGGCGAAGAGGTAGGAGACGACGTCCTCAGCCGGGAAGCGGAGGCTCAGCACCCCCTCCTCGTCCTTGCTGTGGAGGACGTCGGCGACATGGGAACGGGTCTTCTCGAAGAGCTGGCCGACCTCGCGCTGGATGTCGGGATTGCGGCGGCCGGCGCTGAAGAGCTCGAAGAGGAGGAGGAAGAAGCCGGGTTCGTTCTCGATCATGTCCGTGAGGCTGGCGACGAGCGCCTCGATCACGTCGTCGACGCTCTTCGCCCCCGCCAGCCGCTCGTCGAGCCGGTCGACCCGCAGCTCGGAATCGCGGCGCACCACCTCGACCAGCAGCCGCTCCTTGGTCCCGAAGTAATAGTGGAGGAGGCCGCGGCTGACCCCGGCCTCACGGGCGACGTGCTCGAAGGTCGAGCCGGCGGCGCCGCGGCGCGCCACGGAATCGCGCATCGCGTCGACGATCCGCTGCGCCTTGTCGCCGCTGAGCTCCCGCCCGTTCGTCTTCGTTGCCGCCTCCATCAAAGCCAGTCTAGACCTGACTGACGAGGCTCAGGGGCCGACAGGCAAGGACGCAGGGAGCGTGGCGTGCTCTGCACGCGAGCGACCGAGGACGCAGCATGTCGGTGCCTGAGTCCGTCAGGACCCGTTGATGCTGGTGGTCGAGGTGTACTCGAACTCCTCTTCGGCGCCGAAAAGAGCGTCCAGGACCGCCTTGCGTGCGCCCTCGCTGATGGCCAGCGCGATCACCGCGCCGACGATCGCGATCAGCAGCAGCCGCCCGAGGCCGCCCTTGCGCTTCTTCTTCTCGCGCAGGCGCTCGGAGGCCTCCTGCAGGTTCTCGGCGGCCTTGCGCAGGTCCTTCTGCACCTTCTTGTCGCTGGCCACGGCCTTGACCGTGCCCTTGCCGTTGCCGGTCGCGCGGCCGTAGGCGCGCTTGGAAGCTTCGAAGGCGTCCTTGAGGCTTTCGCGCAGATCTTCGTCTTCGATCAAACGCTGCACGTAGGGGTTTTCACGGGCAGTCTCGTAGATGTCACCGGCGCGCGCCGCCTTGGTCTTGCTCATGCCTTCTCCTCGCTGGATTCCGTAACCGTGTCCAGCATAACCCTACCCCGGCTGAACGGTAAACAAGCGGCTCACTGCGGACCGACACCATCTAAGAGGACGCCGTTGTTGCGCCAATGAAGGGACGCATGGCGCAACCGTCGCAACCGCAGCGGCGCCAGTTCCGGGCCGGGGAGCCGGTAGCGGCGGATAAAGAGGCGGCCGGTGTCTTCGTGGGCAACTTCGCGGAACCCGTGCCCGAGCAGGCGGCTCGGCGGTGGCGGCGCCGGGCCGTCGGAGACGAAGTCCACTTCGTGCACGAGCCAGTCGTAGCTTTCCGAGGACTTCACCTGGATCGCGCTGGGCGAGAGGTAATAGCGCAAGGGAGCCTCGCCGAGCACCCAGAGGACGGTTGCCCGCGGCGCTTCCGGTTCGCCAAGGCGGTCGGCGACCGCCTGCCAGTTGGGACGCTGCAGGTCTTCGTCGAAGTTGACCCAGAGGCAGAAGCCGAGCGAGTAGGCAACGAGGAGGGCACCGATCGCCGCGCCCAGGCGCCGCGCGCGCCGGAGTGTGAGGGCGATCGCGACGACGACCAGCAGCGGCACCAGCGCCGGCAGCAGGTTGCGGGCGAGGACGTAGTCCTTGCTGGTCGAGATCAGCGCCAGCAACAGCGGGATCCCGAGCGTGAAGGCGCCGACCGCCAGCGGGATCGCGGCGGCTCGCTTCTCCTCGCGCTCCCCGCGCAGCGCCAGCAGGCCGAAGGCGACGAGAACCAGGGCCAGCGGCAGGAGGGCGAGGATCGGGCGCTCGGGCCCACCGATGATGTCGCCGGTCTCGCCGGTGACGAAGGTCGCCGCGGTTTCCCAGACGCGGTGGCCGAGAGAGAAGACGCCGATCCACTCGGCGTGGCCGTAGGACATCTGGTGCCTGACGAGCGGCGCCAGCAAAAGGGCGACCAAGCCGATGATCCAGAGCCCGGCGAAAGTGGCGCGGCCGCGTCGGCGCAGCAGCAGCACGGTCTCCGCCGCGAGGGGGAAGACGGCGAAGTAATGGGTGGCGAGCGCAAGCGCGGAGAAGACCCCCCAAGCGACGAAGTCGCGTCTGTCACGTTTGCCGCTGTCGCCGTCGCTCCGCAGCGCCCGCACGCAGTAATAGAGCGAGAGGGCGCAGAAGAACGCGAGCAGCGCGTAGGCCCGCGCCTCCTGCGAGTACCAGAGCAGCATCGGGTTGACCGCGACCAGTGCCGCCGCCAGCAGACCGGCGCGGCGATCGCGCAGCTCGCGGCCGATCAGGTATGCGACCGGGATCGTCGCCACCCCGGCGAGGGCCGAGAGCGAACGCAGGCCCCAGGGATCGGTGCCGAACATCTGCGCCCAGACCCAGGCCAGCACGTAGTAGAGCGGCGGTGCCGACTCGCTGAACCCGACCGCGTTCATCGCGTGGCTGAAGCTGGACGGCAGGATGCGGGTGGCGGTGACGACCTCGTCGTGGTGGTAGCTCTGCAGCCCGAGGGTGGCGAAGCGCAGGGCGGCGCCGAGGGCGGTCAGCCCGACGGCGATCCAGAAGGCGCGCGAGCGCGCCTGGACCGCCTCGCGCAGCATCTGGGCAAGTGAGCGCCCACCGCGTCGCGGCAGGCTCGCAACCTCCATCTAGGCGTCCACCATCGTCTTAGGAAAGGGCGACGTCGAGAGTCTGCGAGACGTCCTCGGCGTAGGCGAACTCGAGGTTGCCGAGCTCGTGCTCGGGGATCTCCGCCACGTCGGCCTCGTTGCGCGCGGGGACGATCACTTTCTTGATTCCCGCCCGCTGCGCCGCGAGCGACTTCTCCTTGACGCCGCCGATCGGCAGCACCTGTCCCGTCAGCGTCACCTCGCCGGTCATCGCCACATCGTTGCGAACGGGTCGGCCGCTGATCAGCGAGGAGAGGGCGACGGTCATCGCCACGCCCGCCGAGGGCCCGTCCTTCGGCACGGCGCCGGCCGGGACGTGGATGTGGACGTCGTGCTTGGCGAACCAATCGTCTTCGACCTTCGGCGCGATTGCCTCGCAGTGGCCGCGCACGTAGGAGAGCGCCGCCTGCGCCGACTCCTTCATCACGTCGCCGAGCTGACCGGTGATCGTCAGCTTGCCCGAGCCGGGCATCGACGTCGCCTCGATGAAGAGGACGTCGCCGCCGGCCGGCGTCCAGGCAAGGCCGGTGGCGACGCCGGGGTCCTTGGTGCGGCGGCGCTGCTCGGCGAAGACGCGGCGGCGCCCCAGCAGCTCGCGCGCTTTCTTGCCGGAGATCCGGACCTTGCCTCTCGCCTTGCCCTCGGCAACCTGGCGCGCGACTTTGCGGCAGACGGTGCCGATCTGGCGCTCGAGGTTGCGGACGCCGGCCTCGCGCGTGTACTCCTCGATGATCGCCGTCAGCGCCGCGTCGGTGATCTCGATCTGCGAGGGCTTCAAGCCGTTGGCTTTGATCTGGCGACCGACGAGATACCGGCGGGCGATGTGGCGCTTCTCCTCCAGCGTGTAGCCGGCACGCTCGATCGTCTCCATGCGGTCGAGCAGCGGGCCCGGGATCGTGTCGAGGACGTTGGCGGTGGCGATGAAGACGACATCGGAGAGGTCGAACTCGAGGTCGAGGTAGTGGTCGCGGAAGCTGTCGTTCTGCGCCGGGTCGAGCACCTCCAGCATCGCCGAGGCGGGGTCGCCGCGGAAGTCGGCGCCCATCTTGTCGATCTCGTCGATCATGAAGACGGGATTGCGGGAGCCGGCGTCGCGGAGGGCGCGGACGATCGTCCCCGGCATCGCGCCGATGTAGGTGCGGCGGTGGCCGCGGATCTCGGCCTCGTCGCGGACGCCGCCGACGGAGATTCGCTCGAACTCCCGCCCGAGCGCCTTGGCGATCGATTTGCCGAGGCTGGTCTTGCCGACGCCGGGCGGGCCGACTAAGCAGAGGATCGGGCCGGGCGAGGACTGGTTGAGCTTGCGCACCGCCAGGTACTCGAGGATCCGGTCCTTGATCTTCTCCAGGTCGTAGTGGTCGGCGTCGAGGACCTCGCGGGCGTGGCCGAGATCGAGGTTGTCCTCGGTCTCCTTCGACCAAGGCAACTCGACCAGCCACTCCAGGTAGGTCCGAATGACGCCGTGCTCGGCCGCGGCGGGCGGCAGTTTCTCCAGCCGGGAGAGCTCGCGCTCGGCGGCTTTGAGGGCGTGCTCGGGCAGCTCCGCCGCCTCGATTTTCTCGCGCAGTTCGTTCGCTTCGGCCTGCTGCTCGTCCCCCTCGCCGAGCTCGTCCTGGATCGCTTTCATCTGCTGGCGGAGGAAGAACTCGCGCTGACCTTGCTCGATCTCCGACTGGACCTGGGTTTGGATCTGGGTGCCGAGCTGGACCACCTCGAGCTCGCGGGCGAGGATGCGCGAGAGGTGGCGCAGCCGCTTGGCGACGTCGACCTCCTCCAGCAGCTTCTGCTTCTCCTCGGTGCCGATCCGCAGCGCCCCGGCGATCAGGTGCCCGAGCGAGGCGGGGTCGTCGATGTTGGCGACCGCCATCTGCAGCTCCTCCGGCAGGTAGGGGATCTGCTCGACGATTTCCGAGAAGGTGGTCTGCACGTTGCGGTTGAGCGCCTCCAGCTCGGCGCTCGGCTCGCTGACGTCGGGCATCTCGCTGATGCGGGCGACCATGTAGGGCTGCTCCGCGACGTAGGCGCCGAGCTTCACCCGCTGCATGCCCTGGACGAGGATGCGCAGGGTGCCGTCGGGGATCTTCACCATCCGGGCAACGGCTCCGACGACGCCGACGTCATAGAGGTCGTCCGGCCCCGGCACCTCGTTCTCCGGGTCCTTGGAGGCGACCATCACCAGCATCCGGTTGGCGCCGAGGACATCGTCGACCAGGTGGATCGAGCGCTCCTGGCCGACCGCGAGCGGGGCCAGCGTTTCCGGGAAGGCGACGGTGTCGCGCAGCGGCAGCACTGGCA
Source organism: Solirubrobacterales bacterium (assembly GCA_051959815.1). Lineage (GTDB taxonomy): Bacteria > Actinomycetota > Thermoleophilia > Solirubrobacterales > 70-9 > VAYN01. The sequence goes on along the minus strand of JBQCEW010000193.1, from coordinate 1,645 downwards.
GCGCCTCCGGCAGCGGGGCACCGGCAAGGATCGCGTCCTCCGCCTCGAGCGGGGCGTCGACGACTTCCAGGACGGGGGCGCCCTCCATCATTTGCGGCCGCTCGGGGTCCATCACTTGCGGCCGATCGGGACCTGGCGCGTGGTCTCGTTGGGGTCGCGCAGCGGCAGCTCGATCCGCAAGATGCCGTCTTCATAGGTGGCGCTGGCGCGCTCGGTGTCGACCTCGACCTGCAGCTCGACGACGCGGCGGAACTGGCCGGAGGGGATCTCGATCTGCTGGTAGACGCGGCCTTCGGTCTCCTGCACGTGCCGCTCGCCGGTGATCGCCAGGTGGCGACCGCTGACCTCGATCCCGACCTCGCTCAGCTCGACGCCGGCGAGGTCGACCTTGACGATCGCCCGCTGCGGGTTGCCGCAGTAGTAGACGTCGACGTTGGGCGAGAAGCCGCTGGAGCGGCGGGCGACGTAGCGGGTGCGGCTCCAGTCCACGTAAAGGTCGCGTTGGGGCATTGAGCAAAAAATAACCCGCTGGCGCGGGTGGGTCGGATCAGGGACCGTGAGTTGGGCTAAGCGGTGCGGGACGCCCAGCGCGGGGCGCGCATGAGGAGAACCGGCTGGCGTGGTGGGACAAGACCCTCCGGCCGGTTCGGGCGGAAGGTCGTGCAGGCCTCGTTCAGCTCCAGGGCGCAGAGGAGGTTTTTGCGGAAATAGCAGTCCTCGCAGGTGGGGGCTTTGGGCTTGCGCGGCACGAGGCGCATGTTTGCAACGTCTCGGGGTAAGCGCGAGGGCCGATTCCGCAAATCGCCACGACTTTGAAACAGCTTGGTCACAGCTTCTGCGCGCTTTGCGGGAGCACCGGCGGCCGGCGCTAACATGCGTCCAGATGGAGGGTCATTCCCGCACGGAGAAGCTCTCCGCTTCTCCCCCACTTTTCAAAAGCGAATTCCTCAACTTCTTCTCCCGCGTCCACCCCGCGGTTCCCGCGGTCGTCTTCGTGCCGGTGGTGGTGGCGATGGAGTGGATCGGGGTCGATCGCGGCTACGCCGTCTGGCAGCTAGCACTGCTAACGCTTGCCGGCGTCGGGGTCTGGACGCTGACCGAGTACTGGTTGCACCGGCTCGTCTTCCACTGGGAGCCGGACAACGCCTTCGGCCGGCGCATGCACTTCATCATTCACGGCATCCACCACGACCACCCCAACGACAAGATGCGACTGGTGATGCCGCCGTCGGTCTCGATCCCGCTGGCGGCCCTCTTCTTCGCCGCCTTCTGGCTGATCCTCGGCAACGCCGCCTTCCCCGTCTTCGCGGGCTTCATCGCCGGCTACCTCTTCTACGACTACACCCACTACTACGTCCACCACTTCGTCCCGAAGACGAGCTTCGGGAAGCGACTGCGCGAACACCACATGCGCCACCACTTCCAGGACCACCGCTACGGCTACGGCGTCTCCTCCCCGATCTGGGACTACGCCTTCCGCACCCAGCCCCGCAAGCGCAGCAAGTACCGCTAGGGCGGGCTGCCGGAGAGGGGTCCGGTCGACCTCCGCGTGAATTTGTCGCGGCCCTATGTCGGGCCAGCTCCACCAGATGCTGCCCGCCTATGGCGGGCAAGAACCAGATTGCATTTCGCCGCTTCGCGAACA